>CAYZPO010000043.1:0-9136 GCA_964480695.1 uncultured Gammaproteobacteria bacterium
CCAACCGGCTGACCAGCTAGGATAATTACTTTGTCGTTTTTCTTTACTAACTTAGTTCGCTTCACTTTACTCACAGATCGCTCAATCAAATGCTCAATATCTTTCACTTTGGCCAAAGCAATTGGGGTCACAGCCCAAGACAAATTCAATTGATGGCGGACAAACTCGGTCGCGGTTGAAGCAATAATCGGTAGCTCTGGCCGAAAACGACTAACCATGCGAGCTGCATTTCCAGACAAGGTGGCCACGAGCATCATTCGAGCATCAACAGTATGGGCCAGCAGATTGGCTGCTCCACTGATCGCATCCGTGATCAGATCAGCCATGCGCGCACTTTCTTCAACTGGCACATCATCAAAACGTGAGCTCTCAACCTCACGAATAATCTTGGCCATGGTCTGAACTGCCTCAACCGGATACTTTCCAGTAGCTGACTCACCAGACAACATCACTGCATCTGTATGATCAATAACAGCGTTAGCCACGTCAGATACTTCAGCCCGTGTTGGCCGCGGATTGCGGATCATGGAATCCAACATCTGAGTAGCTACAATCACTGGTTTAGCTGCGTCACGGCATTTATCAATCAAGTCCTTCTGGACTAATGGCACTTGCTCTGCTGGAATCTCAATCCCTAAATCTCCACGAGCCACCATCACAGCATCGACTTCCTTTAAAATCTTATCGAAACAACGCACAGCCTCATGTTTTTCGATCTTAGCAATAATCTTTGGTAACGGCTGACCCTTTTTGGCTGCAGCAGACAAAATACGGCGCATGCGCTTTACATCCTTCGGATCAGTCACAAAAGACAGGGCCACATAATGCAGGCCCTGCTCCACTGCGAACTTAGCGTCGATCTTATCTTTCTCAGTGATTGCTGAAACTGACAAACTAGAGTCAGGAAAATTCATGCCTTTGTGCGAGGTTAAAGTTCCACCGTTGATCACTTTAAATTTCAAATACCCGACTCGTCCCCCAGTACACTTACCTTCCATCAGTCCATCGTCGAGTAAAATTCGATGACCCTTCTTTACGTCCTTATATAGTTTCGGATATGTCACTGGTACTTCAACTGTTTTACCTTTGGCTAACTTCATCCCTTTTTCTGGAAGATCACCTACACGAATCTTAGGCCCTTGTAAATCACCAATGATCGCCACTGGCTCACCGGTTGCCTTGGCCGCAGCGCGAATAGTTCTGAACAAACGCTTGTGATCCGCGTGCGTCACATGCGACAAATTCAGTCGGGCCACGTTCATTCCAGACTTAATCATCTGGCGAATCTTAGTCGGCGTATTACTTGCCGGCCCGATAGTACAAACAATTTTTGTGCGTTTTGTAGGAAGCATATTATTCCAAAATACTAGCATCGAGTTCGGCTAGAATAGCCTCGACTGTTAGTTCCTCGCCCTGGCGGACCACAGTTACCTCAACCTCGTCGCCAGGTTCATAAATATTCACTTGCTCTGACAATGAATTCTCTGCGTTAATCTCAATCTGATCAATCATGATAATGATATCACCCTCCATAATACCAGCTTCATCAGCCGGACTATCAGGAATTACCGCGTAGTCTGTGATTCCTTGCCCGCTCAGAACCAAAGCCCCATGATCAGCATCAAGATCATTCTCTTCAGCAATACTCTCATCGATCATGATATAGCGAACACCAAGCCATGGACGAATAATTCGACCGTACTCCACAATATCATCCACGATCTTCTTGGCTGAATTAATCGGGATAGCAAAACCCAAACCTTCACCAGCACTACTGATCGCTGTATTCACTCCAATGACCTGACCAAATAAATTGATCAAAGGCCCACCAGAGTTACCTGGATTAATCGCTGCATCAGTCTGAATTGCTTCTTCAATAACTTCGGTCGAATAATAACTTCCAGCTACGACCCGACGGCCGGTTCCAGAGATAACACCTTTGGTCACGGAGTTGCGATACTCTGACAAAGCATTTCCAATAGCAATCACAGTCTGTCCGTTTTTAATTACATCAGAGTCACCAAGCTCAACCACTGGAAACTCAGGTATGGTCTCCTCTTCTTCGACCGTTACCTGGAGCACAGCTAGATCCAAAAGATTATCTTTGGCCACGATCTCGACCTCATACTCATTCCCCTCGTTAGTCAGGACGCTGTAAATCAACCCTTCTGATCCATTAACCACATGCTTGTTCGTCAAAACCAAACCGTCAGTACTGACAAAAAATCCAGTTCCACCACCAACTTCAACCAACTCCCCGCTATACTCACGCTTAGCAATCACACTGACCACAGCCGGTACTACCTGTTCCACTACTTTGATCGTGGCAGTCTCCTCTTCAAGCAACTTCACAATAGCCCGTTCAACATCATCATCCTCAATCTGAGTATCCAGATCAATTCCTAGATCTTCAATTGCTTCCTGAACCAAACCTGACCGTTCGCCAAGTAAATACGATGCCCCACCACCAAAAATCGCTCCGAACAAAGCGGAGACGGTTATAATGACAATTAGCCAAGTCACCTTTTCATTACTCATATCTGTAAAAAGTTTTTTCAAAATTTTTGATTCGACCAGACTTGATCTCAATCCCTTCAGATCGTAACCGCTTTACCTTCTTGGATTCTCCAAAACGATATCCTCCGACACTACCATCAGATCGAACCACCCGATGACACGGCGTCTGCGGAGCATCAGGATTAACGTTCATAATTTGACCCACTGCTCGCGCTGCCTTTGAGTTGCCAGCGGCTCGAGCTAATTCACCATAAGTCGTAACTCGACCACGAGGTACTTTCCGACACAGCTCATAAACCTTATCTCGAAACTGCATTTATTTTTTCCTCTTAGTCTTCCTTTTCTTCAACAGCGCCTTAAGTTCCTTTTCAAAAGTCTTCACATCTTCAAACGCCCGATAGATCGAAGCAAAACGAATATAGGCCACCTTATCAAAAGTCTTTAGTCGACGCATGACTACTTCACCAAGTTGCAACGAGGTCATTTCCCCAACTTTCTTTTTCTGAATATCGCGCTCAATCCGATGAACCAACTTCTTCAAAGCATCCTCTGTATACGGCCGCTTTTCCAGGGACTTCTCAATTCCACCCTTCATCTTGTCACGAGAATACGCCTCCCGCCGTCCATCACGTTTAATAATAGTTAAATCCATAAGCTCAACCTCTTCTGAGGTTGAAAAACGATAAGTGCACTTCTCACACTCACGACGACGACGAATACTCATCCCGTCAGTGGCGGTACGAGAATCTACTACTTTAGTGTCTTTGTTGCGACAAACTGGGCAGTACATAACGGGCTTATTATACCTTATATTTGACTTGTGGGGCAATACGTCGCATTATGATAAAGACATAAAATCATAAAAATACATTTATGCCTAAAATTAAACTTGCGTTGTTGGCCTGGTTGCTTATCCCAACCTTGATTCTAACCGGGGCAGGCTGTGGATCTGAAGAGGTGGAAGAGGTTGAAGAGACTGAACCTTTAGAAGAATCCTTGCTAGAGGAGGCTGGGGTTGAGGAAATGACTCAATATGAGGCCTGGGTTCCTGGTTACTGGACCTTGACTATTGTCGCTGAAGAAGGAGAGATCGATGCTAATTTAGCCTTCTTTGATGACGGAACAGCTCAAGGGCTGTACGGTTTTGTTCGAACTGAAGGGCTTGGTCAGCACGTTAACTATGGTCCGAATAGTACTGGCACCTGGGGACTTGATGAGGCGACCATTTATTTATTTGGTGGAACAGCCACAAATATCTCGGGAACTGTTATTAGTGAAACCAGCATGACTGGATCGATCACTGACCAGTCTGGAGCTACTTATCCTTGGATCGCGGTTAAGACCGGTGAGTTGGACCGAGTACTCGACATTGTTGGAACTTGGATGATCACATTTGAAATGGACGGGGTGATCCGTCACGAACAACTGGAATGCCGGGCGTCTCATGTCTGTTTTGTGACTTGGGAAAAATATCAAGGTGAATACGAAGGGGTACCAACTGAAGACCGCTGGTATGTAGCTGATTTCCAAGGTGGTTATGACCTAAGTCTGGAGTACTCAACTCCGGGATCAACTTTGACCCATGACCTTGGAGCAAGCTGGAATGACGAATGGGGCGGCTGGGAAGTTGACGGAGCCTACACTGACACTGGCACCGGATCATCTGGACAGGTTCTAGGAATCAAGATGTCGGAATAAAAAAATAAAAAACTATAAAAATAAGAAAATAAGCTCTCGGGCTTATTTTCTTAGTTTCTTGTTTTATTATTTTCTTCCCTACATCATCTTCTTCCGGATAAACGCTGGGATCTCAAGTTCGTCATCATCATCTTCATCTTTTACACTAACTTTCTTCTCGGCTTTGGCGTTCTTAGTTTTCACACGCTTTGGCTTTTCTTCTTTTTCCTCAACTTCTGGAGTAAAACTCTGTGGGGTCCAAGACCCCTGGGACGGAACCTCCATTCCACCCTGAGCAGTTACACTGCGTCGTTCACGAGAGTCAAAGCCAGTAGCTACAACCGTGATACGGATGGCGTCGCCCATACCCTCATCAATGTTAGCTCCGAAAATAACCTTAGCGTCTTCATCAGCCGAACTGGTGATAATTTTAGCTGCTTCAGCCACCTCATGCATTCCCAGATCAGCCCCACCGGTCACGGTAAACAGAATTCCCTTAGCCCCATCAATGGAAAGTTCGAGCAACGGACTAGCAATAGCTTGCTTAGCTGCTTCTACAGCACGACCTTCACCTTCAGCATGGCCAATTCCCATCAAAGCTGAACCTGCTTCTTCCATAATCGCTTTGACGTCAGCAAAGTCCACGTTAATGATTCCTGGGACAGTGATCAACTCAGAGATTCCTTGAACACCTTGCCGAAGAACATCATCAACAACTTTGAAGGCGTCAAGCAAAGAAGTTTTCTTGTCGACGATCTGGAGAACGCGATCATTTGGAATACTGATCACTGTATCAACATGCTGAATCAAATCGTTGTATCCATCATCAGCAATACGCTTGCGCTGTGCTCCTTCAAAACTAAACGGCTTGGTGACTACAGCAATAGTCAGGGCCCCCACATCCTTAGCCAGCTTAGCTACTTCAGAAATTCCTCCGGTTCCGGTTCCTCCACCAAGACCACAGGTCAAGAAAACCATATCCGCGTTATTAATCGCGTTGCGGATCTCGTTCTGATTCTCTTCCACAGCTCGCCGTCCTAAATCAGGATCCATCCCTGCCCCTAAACCTCGAGTAACAGTTTTACCAACACTAATCTTGGTTGGTGCTGGATTCTGGTGCAAAGCCTGCACGTCAGTATTCACGGCAATAAATTCCACACCTTTAATCTTTTCCGCAATCATGCGGGTGATCGCAGCTCCTCCACCGCCACCAAGACCGATCACCTTGATCTTAGCAAACGTTTCAATGTCTGGTTTGACCTCAGCCATATGAACAATTTTTTTGATCAACTTTTTTAAAAACGAGTAATCTTTGTATTCGCTTGAATACTTTATGACACAGAACAAGGGATGTCAAGTTGAGTTGTGTACTACTTTTTCACAACCAAAAAGACGCCTTATGCAGCGCCTTGTTGTTAATCCCTTTTAGTCTTAAGGCTTGAGTGATTTGAACAACTTCATCACCCCAGAACCGATTTTGTCCAACTGCTTTACTCCGCCAAACATTTTACCAAAACGTCCTCGACCATGAGCTGACTCAATGCTATAACCCCAGAGCACCAACCCAATGGCAGTGGTGAAAGACGGATCATTGGCATAGTCAACGACAGAGGTAATTCCCAACGATGTCCCGATATCTGCTGGAAGTCGTAATTGCTTTTTGGTCAGATCAATAAATCCCGGAGTCTTTACTCCTCCGCCGGTCAAAACAACCCCAGCTGGCAACATCCCAGATCGGTCCACCTTAGCCAATTCAGCATCAACTTTTTCTAAAATCTCCTCAGCTCGCGCTTCAGCGATCTCAGCCACGTACTTACGAGAAAACTTTTCTTCTTCAGAACCACCAAACTCAGCCAAACTAAATTCTTCTTTCTTAGGAATATCTTTTGGAGCAACCGAACCGTATTTCAACTTAACCTCTTCTGCGATCTCAATCGAGGTCCGTAATCCAATTGCAATATCAGAAGTAATGTGCCCAGCTCCGATCGGCAACACTGCTGTGTGCAGAACATCGCCTTCCTCAAAAACCACAACACTGGTGGTTGAAGCCCCAATATTAACCACAGCCACACCAAGCTCTTTCTGACGACCAGACACAACCGCCTCTGACGTAGCCAAAGCTGAATAGACTAGATCACTAATATCCAATCCAGTGCGATAAACACACTTGGTCAGATTCTTAATCTGGGCTGTCAGACCCTGCACGATAACTGCATCAACTTCCAAACGAATTCCACTCATTCCCACAGGATCTTTGATCCCACTTTGCCCATCAACTGTAAAGCTCTTAGGGATTACATGCAGAATCTCGTAGTTAGTTGGCGTAGCCACGGTTCGAGCAGCCTCAATCGCCCGCTCAACGTCTTCTTCACGAATCTCCCCATCACTACGAGACACACCGACTACCCCCTTACTCTCTTGGGTAATAATGTGACTACCAGAAATTCCCACCCAGGATGAATTGATCGGAAAACCAGTCAAACGTTCAGACATCTCTAAGGCTTTGGAAATACTAGAAGTAGCATCCTCAACTGAGGTGATCGTTCCTTTATTCACTCCTTCGGCCTGGACTTCAATCGCTCCGACCACATGAATCTGTTCTTTGTCATCACTGGTGGGAACCAGCTGACCCACGGCAACTCGAATAGCGTGAGTTCCGATATCTAAACCTGTAATTATCTCTTCGGCCATAGTTATATAAGGGCTACAAAATACGGACTAAAAATTAATAAACCAATAATTGCGGCAAACAAAGAAGCAAACAATACCGCTGCTGCCATAATATCTTTAATATCTCTGACCACAGGATGGACTCTAGAGCGAAAACTGTCAACTATGCGCTCCAGAGCGCTGTTGATAAGCTCCATGATCAAAACCATGCTCACCAACAATAGAATAACTACCTGCTCCCAGGGTTGCAATGGAAAAATAAAAGCAAAAATTACCGCCAAAGCCCCTACCAACACCTGAACACGAAAACTATTTTCTGTTCGCCAAACAACTCGAACTCCACGCAAGGCGTGCTCTGTACTTCGAATGATCTGTTTTACTGCTTTCATAATTATTTTCGATACTTTTCTATAATCCATTCTTGAAGAGCCTCCATAATCTTGGCTTCTCGAGCTTTCTTGTGTGTATGACCGAACAGATGTAAAACCCCGTGAGTGATGAGCAACATGACTTCATCTCGCGTCTTCGTCCTCTTTTCCTCAGCCTGTTGTTTGGCTTTTGAATAACAGATAACGATCTCACCAAGCAGATCGTCTTCTTTGTGCTCAAACGACAGGACATCAGTGACCTGATTCTTGCCTCGATAATCTCGATTCAGACGCTGAATTGTTTCTTCATCAACAAAGGCGACCGAGATAGTCCAATCATGTCGTTCGCGAAGAGCCTGGCGAATAATTTTTAAAAGTCGTTCCACTTCCTTTAAAGGTAGCCGCTCGCCACCACGCAATAAACTCTGATTCACTTCAGCTCTTAACATACCTTACTTTAGAAGCATGCTATTAAGCATCATCTGAAAAGTCTGTAAATATTCTACTGTGGTCCTGGTTCCCGCACTATAACTGACAATATAAACACTATTCCCAGCATCAATATACGCTGTCATACGATCAGGACTCATCAAACTATCTAACCCTTCCTTGGAAATAAATTCTAATAGATCATCTGCGGAAGCCTCGGTATCTTGTTCAAGGAACCAGTCAGTCAGAGTCAATTCCTCAGTCTTTGTCTCACGAATGACCTGAACCACTTCCCCGTCAGGAGCTGTAAAAATGATCTGTTCTTCTTCTCCGCCGGTAATGCGGACGTTCCATGGTGTTGGATAGTAGATCGAGTAACTAAAAGCTGGATCATCAAATAAACTAACTAGGCCTGATTCAACAATCGTTGCCGGAGCTGTTCCGTTAGGATTATAACGGTGAAAAATTTCGTTTCCGTCTAGGAAACCATCAGAATCTGTGTCTGGCAAAAGGGCGTTAGTTCCATATAGCTCTTCTTCGATATCAGTCAAACCGTCTGAATCTGTATCAGTTCCTGAACGTAAATCAGTGGCAAATGGATCCTCTGGTTCTGGATCAGGATCCGGCTCAGGATCTGGTTCTGGATCAGGATCCGGCTCAGGATCTGGTTCTGGATCAGGATCCGGAACAACTATTAGTGGTTCAGGAGTTGGTTCTTCTGGCTGTTCTAGGGTCCCCAAAACGATAATCGCCCCAGCAATGAAAAAGGCTAATACCAAAACCCCGCCGACCACGAGCTTAACTGGGAAGCCTTTCTTTTTTTTACGAACAGGGGGCTTGGATTTTGGTTTGGGTGCTGGTTTAGGAGGCGGAGGGGCTACCTGAGAAAACTTCTGCGCCGGAGCCTGCTTAGCCAAATTCCTAAATTTCTCAGGCATAACAAAAATATCCGGCTCTTTCCCAGTTGTTGCCTGAGCTGGCGGTCTATCTATTATCGGTTTGGCTTGTGCCTTTTCGGCCATAAATTATTCTGTAGGAAGCTCAAATAAATTTCCTTCTCCATTAGGGTTGTATCCTGAGTCAACCTCGGCCCCATCAATATAACTGTCACCATCTGTATCTGGATCCAAAGGATCAGTCTTCCAGGTATTTACCTCTTCATAATCTGACAGACCGTCAGCGTCTGTGTCTGTACTGCGAACACTGGTCCCAAGCTCGTCTTCTTCTTCATCAGTCAACCCATCACGATCTGTATCAACCGGAATCTCATCTTCTTCCTCCTCCTCAACCACAACCTCCTCTTCTACTTCTACCTCTTCTGGCTCAACTGTACCCTCTTCCTCAATATCTACCTGATCCACAACTTCGGTTGGATCAATTATCGACACAGTTGCTTCAGGCTGACGCATTAAATAAAAAGCTAAAGCAGCGGCAGCTATAACAACAACTGCTACGATGATAGCAATCATGACCAC
>CAYZPO010000044.1:0-8715 GCA_964480695.1 uncultured Gammaproteobacteria bacterium
AGCTTTGATCTTAATTGCTTCACCAGTAGCTGGATTGCGCCCCGTTCGAGCTTTTCGATGCTTCTTAGAGAACTTACCAAGTCCTGGAAGAACGATTTCACCAGAACCTTTAGTAATTTCGTGATAGAGGAGTTCAACAAAATCGTTGTATCGTTCCTCAGCTTCTTTCTTTGTGATGCCCCACTTCTCTGCGAGAGCATTCATCAGTTGACCCTTGGTCAAACGCTTGGTAGCCATAATGCTAAACAAGTTATGATTAACGCTGGCAATTCTAGCATGGTTATTAGGTTCAAGCAAAGCTAAATGTGAATAAACGAAAAACCGTTGATCAAAGTCAACAGTCTTTCGTGGGGCGGCTAGAGGGAATTGAACCCTCATAACTGGCTCCACAAGCCAGTGTTCTGCCATTGAACTATAGCCGCCATGTGAGGAAGAGTATAGCATCAAAAAAACGTGGAGTCAAGGTATATTTATGGTAGAATGCCGTTATGGCTAAGAAGAAAACATTCATTATTTTGGACGGCAATGCCTTGCTCCACCGGGCATGGCATGCTTTGCCGCCGATGACCACCAAAGATGGTCGAGTGGTTCATGCCGCCTATGGTTTCAGCATGGTGATTGAAAAGCTGCTCGACACGATCAAACCAGAGTATATGGCTGTGGCCTGGGATCTGCCCGGTAAAACTTTTCGACATGAGAAGTATGAAGATTATAAAGCCACGCGCGAAACAAAGGAGCAGGAACTATACGACCAGATTCCAATCATTCAAGATATTCTGGACGCGTTTGATATCCCGTCTTTGTCAGCCGAAGGATACGAGGCTGATGATGTGATCGGCACACTAGCCAAAAAGATGGAGCGCAAAAAAGATGTGGTGGTTAAGATTGTTACCGGAGATCTGGATGCTTTGCAGCTGGTTAATAAAGATACTCATGTCTTATTTTTTCAAAAAGGGGTTTCTGAAACTAAGTTGTATGACGAAGCAGCAGTGCGCGAGCGGTACGGTTTTAATCCGGATCAGTTAATTGATTACAAGGCCTTGCGCGGTGACCCTTCAGATAATATTCCTGGCGTACCCGGTGTGGGAGACAAGACTGCAACTCAGGCTGTGCAGCAGTTTGGTTCTGTTGAGAAGTTGTACAAGAGTTTGAAAGCCAAAAAGACCGGTGATTTTTCCGAGCGGATTGTTTCCAAGTTTCTTGATCATGAAGAAGATGCTTTAGATTCTTTAGAGCTGGTCACGATCGTGACTGATGTGCCGATTAAGTTTCGGGTCACAGATGTGAAGGTTGGTCAGCCTGACGAAGAAGCGATATTGGAGATGTATCATGATTTAGAGTTTCGGACGCTATTGAGAAAGCGGGAGGGGAAACAAGAAAATAAGAAAATAAAAAAACAAGAAAATAAAACAACAGCAAAAGGCATCGTAATTGTTAAACAAGCTCGGGAAACTAAGAAAGCACTGGCAGGGTTGTCGACTAAACAACTCGCGTTGTTTGTTGGTCAGAACAAGCAGGCCGACCTGTTTGGAAGCGAGCTGGCTGTGATCACCTTGTCAGACGGGAAACATACGGTCGTATTGCCGAATCCAAAACCTGAGCAGGTTGATCAGATTTTTGATCTGGTGACTCAGGCTGACCAGGTGGTAGTACACGGACTCAAAGATTTACTGCACGCCCTGGGTTCTCGACAAGGAAAATTCTTTGATTTGAAAATAGCGTCTTATTTATTGCAATCTGGTCCGCGCTCTCATGATCTTGCCTCGATCGCCCACCAGGTACTCAAGACTAAACTACCAGCCCTGCCTGAATCTTTTGCTACAGACAAGGATTATCAGACTGCGGGCACGATCGTGGCTGTGTTCCCTGCTTTGGCCAAGGCCTTGCAAAAGGAGCTGAAAGAAAAAGAGATGGTTAAATTGTTTGAGGAGATTGAAATGCCGTTAGTGCCTGTGCTGTATCAGATGGAACAGGAAGGGATCAAAGTTGATACTAAGTTTTTGAAAGATTTTTCAACCAAGGTAAATCGTCGAATCGACCAGTTAACAAAGAAACTTCATAAAGAGGCTGGGAAAGAGTTTAATGTTAATTCGCCGATTCAGTTGTCAGAGGTTCTGTTTGAAGATCTTGAACTCCCAACCAAAGGGATCAAGAAAACCAAGTCCGGTTATTCAACTGCTGCGCCAGAGTTGGCTAAGCTGCAGGGCCAGCATCCGATTATCGAGCTGATTGTTGAGCACCGAGAGTTAGCTAAGCTGGCTTCGACCTATGTTGACGCGTTGCCAAAACTGGTGGAAGAAGACGGACGAGTGCATACCAGTTTTAATCAAACCGTGACTGCGACTGGACGACTTAGTTCGTCGAATCCGAACTTGCAGAATATTCCGATTCGGACCGAGTTGGGTCGTGAGATTCGTAAGGCTTTTGTGGCCGATCGTGGCAAGGTCTTGATCGCGGCCGACTACTCGCAGATCGAATTGCGAGTCGTTTCAATTATCACCAAAGACAAAGCCTTTATTAAAGCTTTTAACGAAGGAGCGGATATTCATCGACGCACAGCGGCTGAGGTGTGGGGAGTTGATGAGAAAGATGTAACTAAAGATCAGCGCCGAGCCGCCAAAGCAATTAACTTTGGAATTATTTATGGTATGGGCCCACGAGCCCTGTCTGTCTCAACTGGATTGAGTTTTGCTGAGGCTCAAGATTTTATTCAACGATACCTTGATCTACACACTTCAGTTCAAAACTATCTTGATGAAGCCAAGTTGAAGGCCCATGAGGACGGTTATGTTGAAACTCTGTTTGGTCGTCGACGATACTTTCCGGAAATCAATTCCGGAGTGCACATGTTGGTGGCCCAGGCTGAGCGTATGGCGATCAATATGCCAGCCCAAGGAACTGCAGCCGACATTATGAAGATGGCCATGATTGTAGTGAATGAAGAAATCATGAAATCAAAAAATCATGAAATCAAGATGTTGTTGCAAGTGCATGATGAATTGGTTTTTGAGGTCGATAAAGATAAAGCCGAGAAATGGGCTAAGCGGATCAGAGAAATTATGGAAGATGTGGTTAGTTTTGAAACACCATTAGTGGTTGATGTTGATCTTGGTAAGAGTTGGGGGACAATGAAGCGAATTTAAGGGGCCGGCCTTGACTGGGTCGGTTTTTTGATTTACGTTGGAAACAGGGACGTCTAACGTCCCAAGGAGGAGATAACTTATGTCAGAACCAACCTGGCAATCTAAACTCCTTACGGAATTACCGTGGGTCGTGCACGCAACATCAACGCGGGCCTGGGGTTCGCTTCGCTATCCTGATGAAAACGAAACCGAAGATGCAACTTTGAAAAAGCGGGAAGAATTTATTCAGTCAGTGGGAATTGATCCAACGACTACGGTGTACCTCGATAATGTTCATGGAGCCAAGGTGGCATGTGTTGGAACTAACCTGGCTTCAAATAAAATGAGCGGCTGTGATGCCGCCTTTTCTATTATTAAAGGAAAACACCTGGTAACCAAGAGTGCTGACTGTGTGCCGATCTTTATTGTTGATCGTCGGTTGCGTTATGTGGGATTGGCTCATGCTGGATGGAAAGGTGTGTCGCAAGGAATCGTTTCTAATATAATCGAAGCCATGAAACAGGAACGATCATATCCGCACGATCTAGTGGTGGCAATCGGTCCAGCGATTGGGGCATGTCATTATACGGTTGATGATGCCCGACGACAAGCAATGTTACGTGCTGCTCGGGGAGTGATGGGTTCAGATTTTGTAAGCCAGAAGAAAGATCGTCATACTATTGATCTTCGTGATATTGTAGCTCGACAGTTCATGGTCCAGGGTGTGCCACAAAATCAAATCGAAAACGCAGCCCCATGTACAGCCTGCGCTCAAGATGATTATTTTTCTTTTCGCCTCACCCAAGAACTAGATCAGATGCTGTCAGTTATTGGGATCAGATAGTCTTCTCAGCCATCTTTGATGGCGTCCGAATTTTAGACCGGATCAAAGATCCGTTAGAATATGTGCTCCTCAAAAATTTTTCTTGTTGCCGGCCAGATGTTCATTTCAGACATCTGTTTTTTAGTAAACCAGCCTGCCTCAGCAATTTCAGTTTTATTTATCATGAGTTTTTGGTCGTTGTCGAATTCACAAAACCACCAGTGAGTAATTTGATCTGCTATGTCTCCGGGGGTTTCCGCTAGTTTTTTTGTTGGCCTTATCTCCACCCTTATTTCTTCTTTAATTTCTCGAGCCAACGCTGTGACCTCGTCTTCGTTTTCCTCGAGATGGCCACCAGGTGGATAATAAAAACCAGAAAATTCGCCAAAGTCTTGCTTTGAACTGGTGAGTAAATATTCCTTTTCTCCCTGATTGTTGAGCCTGGAAATAATTCCGACGACTACGTGTTTCATATATATTTTGCTTTTTATCTTCTTAACTATTAGAATACCCCTGTATGTTGATATTTGTCTATGGAGAAGACACCTTTCGGGCGCAGGAGAAGGTTAAGGTGATGAGGGAAAAATTTATTGAGAAGTTTGATCAGAGCAAGATGAATCTGGTTGAATTTAGCGATAAAAAGGATTTGGGTGAGGTGATGCAGGCCATTCAAAGCCCGCCGTTTTTAGGTGAAAAGCGCATGGTTGTGGTGTGGGATATTTGTGGAACATTGAAGAAAGATCAGGTTGAACCATGGCAGAATGGATTTGAGAAGATTCCTGATTCTACGATCGTTATTTTATGGGACGAGCTTAGTTCTAAGAAGTTAGAGAAGCACGCACTGTTTAAGGCTTTTGCTAAACAGGCTGAGGTGCATGCGTATCCATTTCCATTGCTTGAAGGGGCAGCGCTGACTAATTGGGTTGCGACACGAGTTCAAGAGATGGGAGCGCAGATCGATCGATCCGCGTTGATGTCTTTGGTCGAGCGTGTTGGTTCTGATTTGTGGCAGATGCAGCATGAGTTAGAGAAGCTGACAGCACATGCAGGCGATCAGATGATTTCGAAACAATCGGTCGAAGAGTTGGTTCGCGCAAGTTTTGAAGATCAGATTTTTCAATTAGTCGACGCAGTTAGTCACCAAGACGCGAACAAGGCGATTCGTTTGCTTGAAGAAGAGCGTTGGAGCGGAGCTACTGATCAATATATTTTTGGCATGCTGGCACGACAAGTTCGGATTTTGTTGGGTGCACGTTCAGTGCTCGATACAAATCCGCAAGCAGACAAGAATCAGGTTGCTTCTGAATTATCGCTTCATCCCTTTGTTGCTCAGAAAGCCCTGGCCCAGGCTCGAGCGTTTCACGTTGATGACTTGGCCCGATCTCACGCTTTACTTTTCGAATTAGATCAAGCCACCAAACGCAGTCGCGTTAAACCAGACCTGGCTGTGGACCTGATGGTGGCACAGATGTTGGAGAAATAATTACAGCTCAGACCTGTCCGGCACGGTTGACAAGACCGTGTTTTTTTGATATGTTGCTTTCTCGTCTGAAAGGAGGTGCCATCATGGTCCTGACGAGTCAGTAGGTTTTGATAGGGGTTAATTCCCCACACCCGGACGCGACCAACAACAACGATCAGATTCAGCCCCGCTGACCGTGTGGTCTCCTAAAGGTGTGATAGCACCTTAAGGAGATACGCATGCAGATGCGGATGGAACTGACGTTCCGCATGAGGCAATTCAACAGCGTGTCAGACTCGCTCCTCAAAGCCTCGGACGAGTACTACACCCAGACCAAGAGTTGCCGCAAGAAACTTCCACGGATCGCCAGCAGAGCGATCGACCGGAGGGGGTATCCCCTCTTTGACTTCCTGCTGTATGAGCTCTTCCCAGAGCTTCGTCCTCAGGTTCGGGCCTTCCACGCAGGAAACGGCCCACACATGGACGAGGTGAACACTCCGGAGGAGATTCGTGCCTACGACCTGGCTTTACTCGCCGTCCTCAAAGGGATTGCTGCCCTGCCCGTGAGCAAGGGCCCTCCTGAATGGGAGATGGTGCTCGAGTGCGCCAGGACCTTCCACCCCGGGATCACCGATTCCTGGTGATCCGACCACACGACCGTCCGCTGGGCGGTCGTTCCTTTTGGAAACAAAAGACCCGCTTTACAGCGGGTTCTTTGCTATTTCTTCTTCAGCGCGTTCAGTTTTTTCATCATCCTGGATTTCACTCGAGCAGCGTTGTTGACATGGTAGATGTTTTTCTTAACTGCCTTGTCAGTCATCTTTCCGATTTTGTGGTAAAGCTCTTCAGCTTTTTTAGCATCTTTGACTTCAATCGCTTTTCGGAAATAACGTTTCTGAGAGTCGATTTCGGCCTTGATAACTTTGTTGCGTTCGCCACGCTTCTGGCTTTGTCGTAACGCTTTTTTCGCTTGTTTGAGAATTGGCATAATTATTCGTATCTTTGAGCATGATACTTAAATTTGGGACGTGGGAATTCTAGCTGATCAAGACTGATCCGTCAAGTCTTTCTTCTTTCCTCCTCCAAGCAGCTTGACCTGATCAATCTTGTTAGAGAATCGATCATAAAGGTTGTTGGTGTTATCAAGAGCACTCTTGGCATTGGTCATGTGACGACTAACCAAGGAAAGCCCTTCACCGAACTTAACATTTTCTTTTTGAATTGTATTTAGAAGCTCAATGATATGTTGGGTTTCTTCCTCGATCTTAGCTCGCTCTAACCCAATCATAACTGTTCGGAGATAATATAAGAAAGTATTTGGTGACACGAGCAAAATGTTGCGATCGTGAGCATATTGCAAGAGTTCCTCAGATTCCATCACAATTTCATAGAATACTTTTTCTGACGGAACGTACATTACTGCGTATTCAAGGGTTCCCTCACTAGGAAGAATATATTTATTCTGCACGTCGTCGATATGTTTCTTAACCTGTCGAACAAAGTCTTTTAGACAGCGTTGTCGATCGGCATCGTTATCAGCTTTTGTCATTTGCAAGAAATTCTCCATTGGGAATTTGGCATCGACTGAAATAATTCCGTTGGTAGTTCTAATCACCGCATCAACGGTTTTCCCTTCTTTAAATTTATATTGTGTTTCATAATGAGAACTCGGAAGCGTCTGAGATAATGTGTCGTACAATATTTGTTCGCCTAAGTTACCGCGGAGCTTGGGGGAGTTCAACATGTTCTGGAAATCCTTGATCGATCGTCCAATTTCTGACATTGATCCTAGTTCTTTATTTACTGCCCCAATTACTTGCGCTGCCTTGTCCAGGCGTTGATTCAAAGACTCTGTTGTTTTATCTAGTCGTCCTTGCAGTCCTTGCATGTTTTGGTTCAACATGTCGAATGATTTTGAATCAGAACTTTTTAGTTGCATGTCACGTAGTTCAGAAATTTTTTGATAAACAAAATACAAAGCAACTATTATAATGAGAGCAAGAGCGATGAGAATGTATGTGAGAGTTGTCATTGTTTTGAAAGTTAGATTCGGATATAATCAGCACGAGTAGTATATCAGAAGTATAGAGTAGAAAGAAGTTTGAATATTTTACGACACATAATATGAAGGACCCAGAATTCTATAAAAAGATTCCGAGAAAAAGAGTTGGAGTGGGTGCAATACTTTTTAATCAAGATGGACAGTTGCTTATATTAAAACCATCTTATAAAGACACCTGGACCATTCCCGGTGGAATTGTCGATACTATGGAATCTCCTCTTGAAGCATGTTGTCGCGAGATTAAGGAAGAGATCGGAATTGAAATCACTGACCTTAGATTGGCCTGTGTTGATTATCGAAACGATGATGTGCTTGATGATGGATCAAAAGATGAGTCCTTTCAGTTTATATTTACCACTGACCCACTTACATTAGATCTAATCAGTTCAATCGTCATTGACGAAGACGAGATTATCAACCATGCCTTTCTTGGTGTAACCGAGGCTATCCAGAAATTAAATAAATCATTAATAAGACGAATTAATTCCTGCCTGAGAAGTGACCCTAATTTAGCTTATTATTTGGAGAACGGATTGCACGTAGATCAAGTTAAAGAAAAATGACCCTGTAGTTAAATGGATATAACAAGTCCCTCCTAAGGACTAGTTGTAGGTTCGATTCCTACCAGGGTCACCACCGAGCTTAGCTCGGTATTTCCAGACAAGCCAAAGCTCAGCTTTGGCTGCGTCATCGAGATAAGTGAGGTGATAGGCCAGCTAAGCTGGTCCAGCCAAGATTTAAACAAAAAAGCCACGAATACGTGGTTTTTTGGTTGACAAATAACCTAAAGTATGCTAGTATTTATTCTTCGTTTGGTCTTCATTGACGATGAATCTTCCTTGTGACAATCCACCCAGGCAGACGGTACACACAGAGCTGGTCGACAGTGTACCAAAAAATCTGAACTCAGGAGGAATCATGTCACGGCGTATTTCCGAGCAGACTCCGGAAGAGGCACGGCTAGAAGCTGAGCTGCTGCGCGAACGGCGAGAAAAAGCTGATCGCGCTGACAGGACAGCTTTGGCCCAATTGTTTTTGGCAAGTTTGCAGGAGGAAGAGGAAGAAAAGTCGGACCCGCCTACTTAGTCCCGCCTGCAACGAGCCCTCTACTCGGCTCACGTGTGGGCGGTTCGTTGTTTAAAAAACACAGCCGCAAGGGCTGTTTTTTGGTGATTTGGGATTGATTTTCCGTGTCCGTGATCAGTATAACACATATTTCTCAGTTCCACAAGGAACTGGTATTCAC
>CAYZPO010000045.1:0-8136 GCA_964480695.1 uncultured Gammaproteobacteria bacterium
AGTATCGTCTGGATCTGATCATGGCTCATCAGTATTTGGGACAGTTGGTTAGTGAGGGTGGAAAGACAGAAGTGCGTGATGCTGTGTTAGGTAACGTAGGTACGATGTTGGTCTGTCGTGTTGGTGTTGAAGACACGGAAGTTTTAGCTAAAGAATACGAACCAGTTTTTTCTGGATACGATTTAGTAAACGCAGACAAGTTTACTTGGTACGTGAAGATGATTGTGGATAACACAACACAGAAACCGTTTACCTTAAAAGGTCCTTGGACTGATTCAGGAAACGCTAAGTTAGCTGAAAGTATTAAGCAGCTTTCTCGCCTTAAATATGGTCGAGACAAAGCGATTGTGGAAGCCGAGATTATGGAGCGCACGCAGTTAGGAGCATCAGCTGCAGCTCCACCACCAGCAACAGGTGAGCGGACCGCTTAAAAATGTGGTATAATATTTTCACGGAAACAGAAGAAAACAAAAAGCAAATATGAGTTACGACGAGGAGGATCTGGCCGGTTTTGCACCGGAACCAGACCTTGAAGATGATTTTAGTGGGGGGTCAGATATTGATCCTAGAGTTGAACTTGCAAAACAAATTTTAACCCAGGTTCATGAGACGATCGGAAATGTGGTCGAACTTTTGAATGGTGGGTCAACCGAGGTCGGCCAGCAACAACTGGCTGATTTAATTACGTCAAAACAAGGTTTAGCTGCATTTCAGGACACTAAAGGTGGCAAGATTGTTGAAGGAGTTTTTGATGGGCAGAGCATGGTTGGATCTGACGGCAAGAATTATCCTGTGCCAGCGAACTATGCTTCCAAGTCACGTTTAGTCGAAGGTGATATTTTGAAACTTATTATCAAAGACGATGGAGCTTTCGTGTTTAAACAGATCGGACCGATTGAACGCAAACGCGAAACTGGTCGATTAGCCCTTGATTCAGCCACTGGCGGACATGTTGTGATCAGCGAAGAGGACGAAGAAGTTATCTGGAAAGTGATTACTGCTAGCGTAACCTTCTTTAAAGGCGAGCCTGGAGATGAATGTGTGGTTCTAGTTCCTAAGTCCGCTCCGAGCACTTGGGCAGCGATTGAGAATATAGTCAAGAAGTAGGAACGGTCGAAAGACCGTTCTTTTGATGGGAATGACACCGGCAACGGTGTCGTTTTGTTTCCCAACAAAACGAAAGCCGACCCCTGTCTTGCCCTTGACAAGACAGGGGTTTTAAGTTAGTCTAGTAAACCAAGAGAGGAACAGACGAATAAAGCGCTTTCGCTTAAATCGTTTGAGGGAATCAACTGGAGGAGACCATGCCCGCATACCTTATCGCCGAGAGGCACCCTGGTGACTTCACGCTTCCTGGGACGATCACGACCTCACCCGACACGCACATGGCCACCGAGCTCATGACCAGCGGTCGGGCCATGCAGAAGCCGGCCCAGCAGTCAGGTGGCCCAGGTACGCCGGGCAGCTGGACCATGGTCGACTCGATGCTCAACACGTACGCCGGTCAGGCCAACCACGACCCGCTGCTCGACCTGAGGCCGTGCGGTCCGATCCAGGAGCTGGGTGCCAACGACGAGGTCTTCGTCCTGTGCAACAGCCCTCAGGGGACCACCGCCCGCCGCGTCACCCCGGACGCGTAGGCCAGGGAGTATCTCGAGATCCGCAGCTAGCGGCCAACCCCGGTCGCCTGCGACCGCGAACTAGACCGTCCACACGAACCGTCCTTGGTTCCCTCGTGGACGGTTCGTTGTTTTTAAGGATACTCAATGTCACACTTTCAGTCCGATCGGACTAAAAGTGCGACAATACAAATGTCCGGGTTTTGTACCGATCGGTACCAATCTCGGACGGGTTTAGGCTTGGGTTGACCTAGAGTTGGCTTATTTGGTCGGGTCTGATAAAATGGTGTGGCTATGTCAGAAACCCTTTATCGAAAATATCGACCGATGCAGTTTAAGGACGTTGTCGGTCAGGAGCATGTGGTGACCACTTTGGGCAATCAGCTCAAGAGCGGTACGGTTGCGCATGCTTATTTGTTTACTGGACCACGCGGGGTTGGGAAGACCACGTTAGCGCGTTTACTGGCCAAAGCTGTGAACTGTGAGAAGCGCAAGGATGATGAGGTTGAGCCGTGTGGTAAGTGCGAGGCCTGTTCAGAGGTCAATGCTGGAAATTCACTTGATGTCTATGAGATCGACGCTGCGTCGCACACCGGTGTCGACAATGTCCGCGAGAATATTATTGAATCAGTTCGCTTTGCTCCAAATAAATGCAAGTTCAAGGTGTATGTCATTGATGAGGTGCACATGCTGTCGACCTCAGCCTTTAATGCTTTACTCAAGACTCTTGAAGAACCACCAGCGCATGCTTTGTTTATTTTGGCCACGACCGAGATTCATAAGGTGCCAGAGACAATTATTTCCCGTTGTCAGCGCTTTGATTTCAAGCGTATTCCGACTGATTTGCTTGTGAAGCGTCTTAAAGGCCTGGTTAAGAAAGAAGAAGTTGAGGTCGATGATGCGGTCTTGTCCGAAGTGGCCCGACACGCTGAAGGTTGTCTCCGAGATGCGGAAAGCATGCTTAATCAGATCCTGGCCATTGGAGAAAAGAAGATTGGACTAACCGAGGCCTCACTTGTGCTCCCAACCACTAACATTTCGTTTGTGGTCGATTTCATCGAAACCATTGGACAGAATAACGCCAGCGCTGGAGTCGAGATGATTAATAAGTTTGTGGATGAGGGAGTTGATTTAGGACATTTTGTCGAAGACACAGTTTCGGTTATGCGGTCAATGTTATTTGCTAAACTCGGAGGTTTGGAGCAGGTAGCTCACGAATTCGACTCTGAGATCGCAGAAAGAATTAAAGCGATGTTGGAGAATTTTTCTACCACAACCTTGTCTAAGGGCATCAACCTCCTCCTTGAGGCTCGCCGGCAAGTGCGTTTAGAAAAGATTCCTCAGCTGCCGCTTGAGCTCGCCGTGGTGGAGCTTTGTCAGGTCGAAGAACAAACAAAAGAATTTAAGAACGTAAAGACTGAAGAACCGGTTCAGGAAAAGCCGGTTCCAAAGGAAGAAAAGGAGAAACCGAACCCAAAAGTGCAGGTTAGGGAGGACAATCTTGAGGTTGACTTAGACGCCATTAAACTTCGTTGGAACGAGGTTTTTAATTTGATCGCAGAAAGTAATGGTTCGCTGCCGTTGATCTTACAGTCAACAGAAATAATTTCGTTAGAACAGGGAAGACTACAGTTAGGGTTTCAGTTCTCGTTCCACGCTGACATGATCAATGAAATAAAAAATTGTCGTAAAATTGAGGAAGCAGCTGAACAAGTATTTGGTTCAAAGATTATTATCGAGGCTGTGCATCGAACAAGTAAAAAAGACGAGGTCGTAGCAGACCTGGTCACCGAATTCGGCGGCCGGGTAGTTTCCTGATAGGAATGACACCCGGAAGGGTGTCCAAATAGAAACGTAGCGGAAGGCTTAAGCCTTCCATTTTGCGTTAAAAAAAGAAGGGCGGACCTCGCGGCAGGAGCGCCGGGGTCCGGAAGTAGGAACGTGCGTTAGTTGTCGAGAAGGTTGCTAGCCTCGCAGGCCTAGCTGTCGGAAGGTGAATTCGTCTGACCACTGTTCGCCTTCGAACAGGAGCGACATGGCTTTTCTGCCATGGCTAATGGACGAAACAGTACCTGTTCGTCCGTCGTGTCTGACCTGGTGACCTCCGAGCTTGAGAGCCCTGCTTCTGCTCATGCCCTGAAGTTTCGGTGGTCCGCTGTCGGCCCTTTGAGGCCTGCTTGTCGTGCTGCGTGGCAATCCACTTTCCTTTCGCCAGCATCAAAACAGATAATGTCTTATCGTTCTTTATAGTTTATTGCTTTTAAGGACTGTTGTCAATCCTTTTAAAAAGAGGAACGGACCGCGCGGCAGAATGCCGGGGTCCGAGCGAGAGAGTGGGTCCGAGAGTGGGGTCAATCAGACTCTGATGTGGTCAGTTCACTGGAGCTGATCCAGCGTGTGGACCAGGTGCCATCGTCCAAAGGAGCTAGGCCAACTTCTTTGAAGGCCATGATGCGTGTTCGGCTTCCACCAGGTTGGCGGAAAGTGATACTCCTGGCATGGAGATGTACTGATTGCACTATCTTCTCAGTTGAGTACGGTTCTGGTGTGCCGTTTTCCTCGACCACCCAAACCGACTTACCTTCAAGTCTTTTTATCATCTCAACTGTACGAACGTGATGATCACCATGGTCCGGGCGCGGATTTTCTGAGTAGACCATGACTACTTTTCCTCCGGCGGGCGAATCCAGGGCTCCTGACCCAGACCAAGGCTGTTCTCGTGAGCGATGAAGCCCAGAGCCTGTTCGATGTCATGGCCCGAGAAGTACCAGCTCAGGGTCGAACGCAGGTGGATGATGTCGCCCAGCATGACGTTGGGAAAAGCTCCTTTGGTCTTGATGACCAACGAACCCCACCGGCGCGCCAGGCGCATGAACACGATCTTGATCCTGCGCTCGGCACAGAAACGACCTAGTTCCTCACGCAGGTCAGCGGTGCTGGCCTCAGCCTTGAACACGGCAAAAGGACGACTGGTCTGGATACCGTCTCTGAGCCGGAAGGCGATCTGCGATTCGCCGCTCTCCTTGTGGGCACACATGAGAATGGCTACCTCGGGTCGATACTTGAGCTGCATCAGGACCAGGAGCTCGTTGTCGACCTTGTGCGGAAACTGGTGCAGGACGATACAGTTGGTGTCACCCCAGCCAGCCATGCCTTGTGTGACTTCGAAAATATCATCAAACTCTTGTCGCATCGCGCAGACCTCCTGTAAATAGAACCACCCGGAGCTTAGCGCTTCCGGGTGGCTTTGTCAATGTAAATGTAGCGGAATGACAGGCTTTAGCCTGTTACCAGGATAACACCCTAAAGGGTGTCATTCCGATAAATATTGTGAAACAGTATCGCAGCAGCAGCAGATACATTAAGCGAGTCTACTTGGTCTGACATCTTTATCTTGATCAGTTCGTCTGAGAGGTCAGCAATCACCGGATCTACTCCGTGAGCCTCGTTGCCTAGGACTAGGCAGAAAGTATCTACTTGCTCTAATGTGTCGAGCCCAGTATCTCCGTCCAGCGAGGTCGAGTAAATTGGCATCTTATCTTTGAGCTGTTTTAGTATACCCCGGTCTTGATCATCGAACACTAAATTTATTTTGAAAATAGCGTCACGAGCCGCCTGAATCGTTTTTGGGTTGTAGACATCTACACATTCAGCGTCGAGGACAATGTTTTCGATTCCAAAGGCAAGAGCTGAACGTAAGATAGTGCCCAGATTGCCAGGATCAGAGATTGAGTTTAGGTATATTACTTGTAATGTAGCGGAACCCTTTAGGGTTCCATTTTGCTGACATGGAAGGCTAAAGCCTTCCGCTACATTTTTTTGATAGACCGCCCCAATACCTGCCGACGTATCTAGTTCGGAAAATGTCTTGTTAACACGTCCGTCGATCAAATGGTATTCCTCAAGCCCGCAGTTTTTCTCGATCTCAGCCCACCGTTCAGGATCCTTGTCGATAAACTCCTGCGTTACAAAAAGGGAGGTTGGTTGGAACCCCGCTCGCAGAGCATCAAGTAAAATCGTCGCGTTCTCAACTAAAAATTCCCCAAACTCATCTCGGTATTTTTTCATCCCAAGCTTCTTGAGCCGCTTAATCTTCTCATTATCTTTACTTGTGATTTCGTTGGCTTTCATATGTTCTTCGTAGGGAGTGACGCCCGTAAGGGCGTTACATCGTTTGACAGAATATAGAATACGCGATAAGGTCCTTTGTCGTCAAACCGCTAACCAAGAACAGGAGGAGATGGCATGAACCTTCGAGACATAGCCCGAGTGACCTATTCCTCTTGTTTGCATAATAGGGGGATTGGGGATCTACAGTTCAACAGGCTAGTTGATCACGCCTACAGAATGGATCTGGCCGGAGTTACTGTTTACGTCAGTCGGGTGATCAACATCGTTCCGCATGAGGAGTGGAAACAACTCAGGATCAATGCAGCACTGGTGTTCAGTGGGCGCAAACGTTTACAGGATTGGACTGGAAAGGCATTCAACCAAGGCGCCTGGGGTGTGGAAGTTTTAATGAATATGAAGATGCTTCGTGAAGGTCGCTACGATGACCTGCGCCGTGAGATGGATTGGGTCGAAAACGCAGATCGAAGTGTTTTAAGCGTTCGCATGGGAGGACGCGGGTATCCTGGTCCGGTATCTCGTAAACCAATTATCTGGGTGATTGATCTCGAGAGGATTGATGCTGTTGATTTACCTGAAAGATTAGCACCACTTAGAGATTGGCCTAGTAAGCATTTCAAGATCGGTTCTGAGCGTAAAGAACTACGACCCACTCCCACACATGTTCAAGCCGTCCGCTTTGCACTTAGAAAGGAGGCTATATTGTATGTCTCTGGTGGAAAGCATGGCGTTGCCTCACGAACATACGCAAAAGAGCTGCTGGACGCCGGGGCCAATTTCCTGGTGACTACCAATGCTCCAAGACTCTTTACCCCTTTGAACCCTGTTCCTCGTAAGGGGTAATCACGAACCCTTGTTCTGCAGGGGTTCTCGTTTTTTTATCAAGTATGTTAAGATCCGATTATTAGGGGGAAGGGGACCTTGAAATGTTTAACGAGAGGAGCCGACGTGGCTGACAGATATAATCGAGAGACCGTGGCCCCTGGAGATTTAGCGTCCAAGCTGGCAGCCTACATCTGTCGGAACAGCTTCGGTAATTCGCCGGCAGTCCAGATTCTGACTGGCGATCATCCAGGTCTGGTGGACATGGTCGGGGGCGAGAAGAACTTCCGGGGCATGACCGGGTTCATGTGGAAGCCTTGGATCCTCCGAGCTATGACCACTGGGGCTGGTGTACTGGCTGTTCCTGGTGGTCGCAGCTGGGAAATGATCGAGACCATGCAGAACGACGGTGCCGGCGGCAAGCTGGCCTTCCATGCTTTGGAAGGCTCAGAAGCTGCCTTCGAAGGTGCGGCCTGGGAGATCATGGCCATGTGCCTGGACGACATTGCTCGTTTCGGTGGGCTTCCGGTAGTGCTTAGCAATGAGATTCAGGCTCAGCGAATCACGGAGGAGAACTTCCGCCTGTTCGAGGCAGTCATGCGCGGGTTCAGTCGAGCTCTGGAACAGACGCGCACGGTCAGTATCACTGGCGAGACCGCAATCATGCGTCCTAGTATCACCGCCTTCTGTGACCTCAAGTCCGACCAGCAGCTGATCATGACCTGGGGTGCCTCCTGTACAGGCCTGTTGCACAGCCAGGCCTTCATCAACGGTTCGACTATCCGGGCGGGTATGCCCATCGTTGGGTTCTGGGAGCCTGGGTACCGCTGCAATGGCGGGACCTTCTTCGTCAACCTGCTCCTGGCTCTGGCGGCTCGTCGAATGAGCCGACCTCGGCACTGGTTCCACCAGCTGTTGACGCAGGGTCGTGGCGACATTCACTGGCTGTTGGAACAGAATGACCTGATGGACTTAGTCCGTCAGCTGACCATCCCGTCGCTGTGTTACACCCCGACCCTGATTCGGGTCATGGGCTGGAAGCCGGACGGTACGGTCGGTGATCCCTTGGCCAAGATTCACGGTGTGGCTCACATCACCGGTGGCGGGGTCTGGCACAAGCTGGGCGATCTGCTCCCGGATGGGATCGGAGCTGAGCTGGACCAGATGTTCAAGCCGGCTGAGGTGCTGCGCATGGCCTGGGAGATGTCCTTGGATATTCCTGGTCTGGAGTTGAAGGACGAACAGCCCTATGGCACGTTCCATGGTGCTTGCGGTGCGCTCGCGGTGGTCGAGCCTGGGGAACAGATGTCGTTGATCAAGGAGGCTGAGGCCGACGGGATCAAGGCCAAGGTCGTGGGCATGACCATGCATTCTCCGGAAAAGAAGATCATCATCCACTCCCGCTTCCAGGAGGGTCGGCTGCTGCAGAAGAGCATGGCTGCCTGACTTCTCGTGAACAACAACTTCCGTACTTGCTCGCCGCTGGCTCACCCCAGCGGCAGCTTTCTTTTCAAAATGAAAACCAGAGGCGGGCGAGTGCCAGCCTCCGGGTTCGTTGGAGGGATGC
>CAYZPO010000046.1:0-8093 GCA_964480695.1 uncultured Gammaproteobacteria bacterium
GACTCAAATCAGAAAAATAAGACCGGCCTGCCGCGCGCGTCGCGCGGCGCGCCGTTTTCGTTTGCCCCTCCGGGCTTTTTTTGATACATTCAGGCCAGTGAAATAACCTCTTATATTATGTCAGAATACCAACGACCCAACTGGGACGACTACTTTATGGCTTTGGCCAGAATCGTGGGAACACGAAGTACTTGTGATCGTTTACGCGCCGGTGCTGTTTTAGTTAAAGATAAACGTATTATCTCAACCGGATACAACGGCTCGCCTCCAGGACTTCCCCACTGCGATGGAGCTGAGGGACATTTAATGGAAGAAGGTCACTGTGTCCGCACCATTCACGGAGAACATAATGCTATTTTACAAGCAGGAATTATGCCTGGTGCTAGTACAGCAGGGTCTACTCTTTACTCAAAATTTGCTCCGTGCATTCATTGCACCAAGTACGTTATTGCTGCTGGAGTAAAGCGAGTTGTGGTTGGAAAAATCTACCGCGGCAGCGACTCTTTGAAATATCTTGAAAAGGCCGGAATTGAAGTTGAGATGTATAAAGAAAACACTGAATGGAATAAAATGCTCTCTGACATGTTCTCTGAAGAAATCGAGGACACTAAAGCTAAAGAAGGTGAAGTAAAACTAGATCTCTAATATGGCTAATAAATTTGTCGCCATTGTTGGAATGTGTGGAAGTGGTAAGAGTGTTCTTGCTGATGCTTTAGTTGATCTCGGGTACGGTTTCAGACGCTTTGGTCAGATCACGCTCGATGAAGTTAAACGGCGTGGTGAAGAACCAGCCGAGGAACTAGAGCGTGAGATTCGAGAAGGCTTTCGTAAAGAGCATGGCATGGCCGCGTTCGCGATTCTCAATATTCCAATCTTCGACGAACTACTTGAAAAAGGAAACGTTGTCGGAGACGGACTGTACAGCTGGGATGAATACAAGGTTCTAAAAGATAAGTACGGCGAGAACATGACAGTGATTGCTATTTATGCCCCGCCTGAGACACGATATGAGCGGCTTGAAAAACGAAGCTCCGGAGCCGATGATCCTGATCTGCGCAACCGCGGCTTCACTCCAGAAGAAGCAAAGTCTCGAGATCATGCTGAACTAGAGAACTTAGCCAAAGGCGGGCCGATTGCTATGGCGGATTATACGATCAAAAACGATGGGACGATGGAAGAGTATCAGGAAGAGATTAAGAAGTTTATTGAGTGGCTAGATAAAAAATAAAATACGAGCTTTGACAAAAGACCGGAGAGGTGATTAAATACCTTTCCGGTCTTTTGATCGGCCTCCATCAACCCCGGGTGAGCCTGCCCGTAATGAAGGCAAGGAGACGGAACCATGGCATCACTATCCCCCTTGGAAGAACTACAGAAACTACAAGAAGCCCAGGAAACAGTGAGACATCTTCTCGCAGTAGCGGATCCGGAGACCATCACTAGCGGAAATGGCGACGAGAAATTCCTTGATGCTCTCACGGTCTTACAATCCGACTCTTCCAAACGAGTTTGGGTGCGTGAGGCCTGGATCATCTGGTTCAACCACGCTATTCACACCTGGGAGCAGGCACTAGAGTCGGGTCTGGAGTTGGGTGATAGCGACGAATGTTGGGAAGGATTCGAAAAGGAACCCCCAGCCAATGTCAGCATCCAGACACTCTACAATCAACTGACAACTGATCGTCTTGGCGCAGACTGTAATCGACTGATGGACCGGTTTCTGGACATACTGAATTCTGGTTGGCACGCCACTCAGGATCCAGGAAAGCCACCAAATCGCTACGCTATAAAAATGATGCATCTGATCGCTCGGCGAACCGGGTGCTCTCGCAAGAACGACCCTCAACATGACCTCCGGATCTTCCGTTACCTGGTAAAGGAATACGAACTGAATCCTGGTCTTCTTGCACAAGTGAATGTCACGTTCTTTGCTGAACTGGCTCCCGCACTCGAAGATCTCTATACCTACTGATCGCCCCACAACAACAACGCCCCGCATGGTAACTACCGTGCGGGGCGAAAATCGTTTTAAATGTTCTTCTCAGCCAACTTGTTGGCGTCTTGCGAACGGGAACAAGTTCCCTGAGAAGTATTTCGAAAATCTATTCAGTCAATCCTCTTTCAATCGCTTTCTGACTTTGGCGGGCTTCGGCGTCGGCTCGAGCCCAGTGGTATTGGTTGTGGTCGACAAACTTCAGCGCCCCCATTTTCTCAATCCAAGGCGCGCGCTCATGGATCATGTTGGTAACTGTCTGAGCCACGCGGCGATAATCTGGATGTCCTTGCGGTACCGAACGCAGCTCGAGCAAATGCTGGGCCTCGCGCAAATTCATTCCAAACATGAAACGAATATGATGTCCGAACAGAACAACGTACTCAGCCGCACCAGGACCGATCTCTTTCACAATATCATCATACAGATCAGATACTTCCTTGGCCATGGAGCGAATACGCTCTCCGTAACCAATATGCTCAAGATCCTCTGGCACAGTCATGGCTACGTGTGGATTCAAAAGTTGGCGCTGCAAAGTACACATGCGATGACGATGCAGGTCGCGGAAGATGCCAAAGTTGCCCACGATATCGACTGTGATTGGATATCCGTGTTCAAAGCCGCGCGGTGAACGGTCACGTCGCCCTTCCCGATCTCCCACAGCCACATCTAGAATCTCTTCCACCTTCTCGTCTGACAGCTTAGATAAAACCTCGACAATTTTGTTATACGAAGCGCGAGCATGTGGGTACAGCACAGCAGCACAGGTATGTCGACGTGCGTCAGCTGTGTCTGCGACCAAAGGTGGCAACTCCAACCACTCCACCTCATCTCTTCCCTGCTCTGGCTCCCAGATTTCTGAAAGCTCGCCCTGCACAATCTCACGCAATTTTTGATCGATTCTCATCCAAAACGGCACACCTTCAGGATCCGCTCGCTTCACATACTTTGGAATAATCTCATTCAATGTCGAATGCAACCGCTCAGCAATATCTTGAAACTCTGGTCGTTTCCAAGAATATAATCGCTTGAGCAAATGCTCGTACACCCGACCGTTAGCTACCATGGCTACGTTCGTCAGCGTCGCAGCTGGTAAAAGCACACGCCCGGTGTCACAAGCACGGGTTCGCAAGTCGAACGTATAAGTTCGCTTAAACTCTTTTTGCTGCTTCTCATCATCAAGTTCTGAAAATTTATACTTCTTCGGATCATTCGGCTTCACTGCGTACTCGACCTGATCCAATGGCTTCAGCTCTTTATAATATTCAACCAACTTCTCCACCATCTCAGCATACAAAGCAAAACAGCGATCTAGAACATCAGTATAACGCTCGCCAAGTTTACTAGCCATGATCCGGGGCTCGCGATAGTACATCCAGTTCCCTGTTGCTCGATCTCGCTCAGTATAAACAACGTAACGACTAGACTGTTCAATAAACGCTCCAAGACGTCGATCTTCGATTGCTTTGGTTGCAAGATTAGAGACTGAGTTAAACAATACGGTCGCAGTCTCCAGTTCTTGAACTGAATCATCACCATACTGAATCAATACGCGCTCAATCAGTCGATCAAGTTTCTTTTTCTTAAGCTCACCCTTGTCATCCAGAAATTCTTGTGCAATCACGTCAATAGTTGTTCCTGGCGCTCGGCTTTGGCGAGCCAGGACAGCCCCGACTAAACCAGATAACAATTCAGAATTCATAGCTGTGACATTACTGGTCGGTGAAACCATGAACCGCTCAGTCATGCGAAAAATTTCTTCAGTAATAAAAGAACGGAAAGGTAGGATCTTTCCGTCGCCATAAGCGACCATACGCTCCCCTGTCTCTGGATCCTCAAAGACAGCCACGCGGTCATTAGCCTCCATCATTTTAAGCTCAGACATACCAATAAGGTTAATTGCAATGGCCTTATCTTACACCAAAAAGACAGGACCTGCCAATTATGGTAAAATCTGGCCGTATGAATATAAAAGTTAAGATTAAACGCCTAGATCCTAATTTGCCGCCCCTGGAGTATAAAACTCCTGGTGCAGTGGCTTTTGATCTGCGGGTACGAAAAGCCGCCGTGCTTGAACCTGGAGAAACTAAGATTATTCCGACCGGGTATGTGATCTGTGTTCCAGAGGGTCATGCCTTGATTCTGGCCCCTCGTTCATCCAATGCAAAAAAAGGGGTTAACATGGCCAACGGGATTGGAATCATTGATCAAGACTACTGCGGACCAGAAGATGAGCTCCACTTAGCCCTTCATAATTACGGATCCGAACCTTATTCAGTTGAAAAATATGAACGCATTGGCCAGGGCATGATTATTCCTGTTGTTCACGCTGAATTCGAAGAAGTGGATAAACTCGATGCCCCTAACCGCGGCAGCTTTGGTTCAACAGGACTCCGATGACGAAACCTTAATATTTTGCTATAATTCAGCTATGAAACCAGAGAAACCTCTCTTAATCGTGATTGACGGAACTGATGGCAGTGGTAAGGCTACTCAGACCAAATTACTGCTTGAACGACTTGATCAAGAAGACATCCCAGTCGAAACCGTTGCCTTTCCTCGCTACGACAATCCAGCCGGAGTTTTTACTGAAGAATACCTCTCTGGAAAGTACGGCACAGCTTCTGAAGTCGGGGCTAAAGCTGCTTCGATCTTCTATGCTGTTGATCGCTTTGATGCTTCGTTCGAAATCCGGGACTGGATCAGCTCTGGCAAAACAGTGATCATTGATCGTTACGTTACAGCTAACATGGGGCATCAAGGAGGCAAGATCTCTGATCCTGCGGAACGAGAAGCGTTCTTTAAATGGAACGATGAACTGGAACATGAAATCTTTAAGATTCCGCGACCTGACTTTAATATCGTTCTTCATGTGCCTACGGACATTGCGATCAAGCTAGCCAAGGCTCGCGGTGGATGGAAGGGTGATCTTAAAACAGATATTCACGAAACTGACACTTGGCACTTACGTGACGCCGAAGAGGCTTACCTACACCTGGCCAAAGTTTATCCAAATACTTATCTAGTCGAGTGTACCAAGGATGACCAGATGCGCAGCCGCGAAGACATTCAAAATGAAATTTGGCAAATTATTACTTCACACAAAAAATAAAAAGAAATCTATGCCCCAATTAATCACAGTCGGTCAAATCATTGATCAGGCCTGGGATCACTATCGCAAACACTTTGTTGAGTTGATGAGTATCTCGGCTTGGTTTTTAGTTCTGGCTGCACTTTATACCATCGCTTTTGCTATTTACCCTTCTGTATCTGATTTTGTCCTGGACCGCGATTTCACCCTTTTAGAAAATATCGGCATTGGCATAGCCATGTTCACTTCATTTATAGTTTCCCCGGTCCTGGGCTTCTGGATCTTTATCACTTTGGTTAAATTGATCGCGAAACAAGCCAAGGGAGCCACGGTTAACTTGCGTACTTTAGGAGGTAAGAGCTGGAAAGACTTTTGGCCGTTCGTTCTAGTAAGTGTGCTTTTTGCAGTACTGATCTGTTTGCCGCTGCTTTTACTTACCCCTGGAATCGCTGCAGTTCTGATCGGAACCTTTACCTCACTCAGCTGGCTAGGATCAGTTGGAGGCTTTCTGATTATCATTGGTCTAGTCGCAGCCCTAATCTTGGTTATTCGCTGGGCAATCAATTATTTCTTTATCGGATACGCTCTGGTTCTGGACAAGCATCATGGCAAGGCTGCCTTTACAGCTAGTCGTAAATTAATTGATGGCAAGTTCTGGGCCGTGACTCTACGTCTGGTTGTTCCAAAATTATTGTTCTTCTTGGCTATCTCAGTCATTCAGTTTATTATCCTCATGATTCTAAATGGGATCATTGGTTCAGTTGTAGGTTACGATCTGGATCTGGCTGAACGCCTGCTTTCGATCTTCAACACCATAACTGTAATTCTGGCCACTTTAATTATCAACCCACTGATCCTGATCGCTGACTACCTAATCTACGACAGTGCCAAATCAAACTAAAGCAAAAACCATAGCACTTAAAGGAGTTTGGTTACTCCTTCGCCAAAGCTGGCAGCTTTACCGAGCTGCCTTTGGCCTTTTGATTGGCTACGCTGCCTGGATCCTCCTACCTTACGTTGGGGTCGTTGTTCTGGCCATGCTTTATACCCCGGAACAGATTTTTTCTGACTACATGGCCATCTATATTATTCTGATCATGATCCAGGCTGTGATCATCATCTGGGCTAGCAACGCTATTATGCTAACGATCAATGGAATAGCTGGAAATGAAAAACTAGACTCAACCGAAATCAATCAAAAAAGCTGGCAGCTAATTATCCCTTTACTCATCGTAGCAGTGATCGAAACTTTAATCGTCTTAGGTGGATTCATTCTGTTGGTTATTCCTGGAATCATCTTTGCGGTTTGGTTCACCTTTGCTCAAACCGCGGTTGTCCTTGACGGTAAACAAGGAGTCGCGGCCCTAAGTTACAGCCGTTCACTGGTTATCGGACGCTTCTGGTCCATCATGCGACTGATTATCCTTGGACCATTTATCATTTTCTTGGCCTATTTAGTTATCATTTCCCTGCTGGTTAGTCTAGGTCTACTTCTTAGTGGTAACACAGAGATGATTATGAATGAGGCCCAAATACCAATGTGGCCAGACATTATTGAAAATATTGTTAATGTATTTACTTTACCTTTGTTCCTAGCGTATTGGACAATCCTATACAGAAATGTTAAAGAAACTAAAGTATGTTCCTCGAACCCATCATCGGACTTGAAATCCACATCCAACTAAAGACTAAGAGCAAAATGTTTTGTGGGTGTGCCACGCACGACAGTGCGACTGCCCCGAACACCAATGTGTGTCCGGTTTGTTTGGGTCATCCTGGAACTTTGCCAGTACCAAATGAACAGGCAGTACGTTGGGCAGTACTGGCTGGACTAGCTTTGAATGGCACCATTGCTAAGCATTCTAAATTTGATCGCAAAAATTATTTTTATCCTGACTTGCCTAAGGGTTATCAAATTTCACAGTTTGACATGCCGGTGATGGAAGAAGGATATCTTGACATTCACGTTCCTGAAGGACCACGTGAGAACGTTCGCATCGGCATAACTCGACTCCATCTTGAAGAAGATGCAGCCAAAAATATTCATGATGACTCAGGCAAGACTTACGTTGATTATAATCGTGGAGGAACTCCGCTGGTAGAAATTGTTAGTGAGCCTGATCTTCGTGACCCTGCTGAGGCTAAAGTATTTTTGCAGGAACTCCGTTTGATCGCTCGCTATTTAGGGATCTCTAAGGCAGACATGGAAAAAGGGCATCTGCGTTGTGACGCCAACATCTCAATGCGCGAAATCGATAACGATGGTCAGCCAGTTAAAGACGAATTAAATCCAAAGACTGAAATCAAAAACTTGAACTCATTCAAAGCTGTGGAGCGTGCTTTGGAATACGAGGTGCAGCGACAGACCAAATTATTTGAGGCTGGTGAAATTCCGGCCGGTAATGAAACGCGCGGTTGGAATGAAGGCAAGCAGATGACTGAAGCACAACGAACCAAAGAAGACTCAGCTGATTACCGCTACTTCCCTGAACCAGATATTCCTGTCCTTGATCTTGAAGCTATGACAAACGAGGTTCAGGATCATCTCCCAGAGATGCCAGAAGCGCGTCGTGTGCGGCTGATCGAAGAATACTCACTTAAACCGTCTGAAGCCAAACAGATCTGCGACGACCCAGCTCTGGCTGATTACACTGAGAAAGTTTTCTCCGAACTCGCAGCCTGGCTGAACTCGCAACCAGAGGAAGCAGGTGAAAAGGATCAGAAAAAACTGGCCAAGCTAGTATCAGGGTGGTTACTCTCGAAGCTGGGAGGCTTACTCAAAGCACAAGCGCTTGAGATCAACAAAATCAAAATCACTCCAGAAAACTTTGCCGAGCTGATCACTTTGTTAGCCGCTGGCAAGCTCTCAAGCAAGAACGGTATGGTCGTGCTGGAGCAGATGCTGGCTACCGGAGCTGATCCGACTCATGTAATGGAAGATCAAAAGCTGGGCATGATCGAGGATACAGATTTCGTAGCTGACGCTGTAGATAGAGTGATCAAAAACTT
>CAYZPO010000047.1:0-7946 GCA_964480695.1 uncultured Gammaproteobacteria bacterium
TTTTTTAATTCTTATTTTCTTTTTCTAAAGATTAATAGTATTGCGGCTAGGACAATAACGATGATTCCGAGGGTGTACCACATGCTCCAACCACCTCCTGTCACAGTCAGAGTGGTCTCACCTGTAGTCCAGTTCCCTGCGTGGTCATAAGCGGCCACAGTGATCTTATGCTTCCCTGCTTTCAGATCTGAGACTAACATCTCATTCAGATCAGTCTGATACTTTTGACTACCAATATTGATCTCATAGAACTCAACTCCTGAGTTCTGATCTGTGGTGCGGAAACGTAGATACACTCCTTTACCTACTTCTATAGTATCGAAGTCCAGAACCGGAACGACCGGATTTGGTGCTTCCGTATCTATCAAAATGCGATAGTGCGCTGGATCAGTGTAACTTCCATCAGCGAGCAACGCTTTAATATGGAAGTACCAGATCCCGTCCTCTACTTCTTCGATACTGACCGTGGTGTCTGAGGCAACATGCTCTGAACCTGGATCAGCTTGCGGTTCTTTATTGAACGAGCTGTTGTACTCAACGATTTCGACACTTGGCTCACCAGTGATCCCCCAAGCCATCTGAATGTTGTTCAAGGCCTGCCAAACATTTTGGTTAGGGTGAGTTGAACTGATGATACGTAGTCTACTTTGAACCTCGACTTCTTCACCAGTCTCTTCATTAATCTCAACCACTGATTCTCCAGGCAGTTCAATCTCAGCCATGATCGCTTGATATTCTGGAATCTCTTCTACGGCCACGGCTTCTACATATATAGTAGCTTGCCCAGAACCACTAAGATCAACTTTCTCTTCCCCAACACTGATCATCTTTGTTCCCTCAATAAAGCTGAGAGAACTTGAGCCAGCCATCTTGCTTTTAAAAGCGATTGTGGCGTGAACTCCGTCAGATGAAGTCTGAGTTCCTTTAAGGTATCCACCCATGGAAACAAAGCCGTCACTGTTATCAACGTAGTTTCCTGGAGCCATGTTCGGGAACACGCTACCGAGCTCATAGTATTGAAGCTCGAGCATGTCGGCATTGAACTGAACAATCGAGCGCGCTGTGTCGATTAGCTCTCCGTTCGGATAAGCAATGACATCTATAGTAAAGGTGTCTCCAAGATCAGTGTAAATAACAGATGGCTCAAAACCAAAGGTGGCATCACCTTCAGCCAGAGCAGTTCCTCCAAGTCCTAAAGTAAGGGTAAAAACTACTATCGATATCAATGCTTTTTTCATAATGTAATGTCCTCCTGTTAATTCTTTATACTAACCAGTAAGCAGCCATTAGTGAAAGGTCGTAATCATCAACTGTTCCATCTCCGTTAAAGTCAGCTTCTGAATTTGATGTTCCCCAATGGTAAGCCAGAATAGATAGATCGTAGTCATCAACGACTCCATCACCAGTGGCATCACCAGCTCCGGCTGAAAGTCGAGTGATAGTTACAGTTACGATGTCTGAGTCACCAGCACCGTTACCAGCGTAAATCTCAATCGTGTTTTCTCCGATTTCAAGTGGAACAGCAGCTGACCAGGTACTACTAGTTGGATAAGAGGTGTAATCAGTAACTCCGTTAACATAAAGTGTGGCGTTGGTACCACGAGCTCCTGTAAGAGTTATTGTTGAAGATACGGTTGTTTCAGAATAATCATCAAGAGTTGGTACGGATGGAGCTGCTGTAGCTCGGCCGCCTCCACCTCCGCCGCCTCCACCTCCGCCATCATTTGAACAGGCTGAGGTAACAAAGGCACAACTAGATGAACAGGTCAGAGTTCCGCTATCAAACCCTTGGCTGACACAGGTCTCACCGTTCAAAAGCGAACCGTCACAAGCTTCACTTCCGTTAATCTCTTCATCTCCACAGTACTCAGCGTGCAAAGTAGAACCAGTGTCGATCTGATAAGACGTTGAGGTAATATGTCCAACCATTGGCTCAAGTGAACCTACGAGCTCATAGCTGGTAGAAGTTGAAGTGTGCTGTCCGTATCCAGAAGTGCCACCATCAATGATCTCGTAGCTTGTGCTCGTGATCGCCAATGATGCAGACGGAACAGCCAACAACCCAGCTATTGCCATGAAGGCCCACAAGCGAATGTTTGGCTTTAATTTTTTTAGCATAGATTTCTAATATGAATATTAGAATTAATGGGCCTCCTTAAAATGCACCTGAGTAAGCAAGAGCAGCGACTACGTTCCAATCAGCATCAGTAACTGGAGTAGTTCCGAAAGCTGCTACAAAAGCGTCTACAGCTGTTGCCTCTGCTTCCAGATCACGTTCATCAGGAGTGTAGCCGTTAACCATATAGTCGACAGCCATCCAATCAGCGTCTGAACTTGGCAAGTAGCCAGTCAAACCTCCGAACATTCCAATCGCTAGTTCTTCAGGAGTAAGCTCGACCACAACAACATCTTCTTCAACATCTTCATCTTCCACCACCTCTTCTTCGACTGCTTCCTCTTCAACCACGGCTTCTTCAGCATCCTCACTTAAGAAGTCAGTGTAAGCCAAAGTTGAGATCACGTTCCACTCCATATCAGTGGCTGGCATCTTGGCGTACTTAGCTCCAAAGGTAACCAAAGCTGCGCCCTCAGCGTCGAGGTCGCGTGGGTCACCCTGACATCCGCCGTAAGCGATGCAGTGCAAAGCGCTCCAGTCATCATCACTTGATGGCATGCGAGCGTAAAAAGCTCCAAAGTAAACTAAGGCTTGTTCTTCAAGACTAGCTTCTGTTTCAACCAAAACTTCTTCAACTGCTTCTTCATCAACAACCTCTTCTTCAGTTTCAACTACTTCTTCTGCTACCTCTTCAGTATCACCCATGAAGTAGGCAATGGCAGCAACAGTGTTCCAATCAGTTGTGCTTGATGGAACGTATCCAAAGACTGAAATGAAGGTGTCTAGACCTTGAGTCTCAAGGATAAGATCACGTTCACCAGTGTAACCATTCACAATAGCGTTGACTGCGCTCCAATCATTATCTGAACTTGGTAGATAACCGGCAACAGATCCAAATGTTCCGATTGCTGATTCTTCATCACTTAACTCAGCGACCACTTCTTCTGTGACTTCTTCTACGACCTCTTCTTCAGCCTCTTCAGCAACCTCAGCTGCAGCTTCAGCAGCTCCATCCCACTCTAGAATAGCTCCTGAGTAAGCAATAGCAGCCACAACGTTCCATTCGTAGCTAGTTGATGGAGTGGCGCCGAAAGTAGCAACATAAGTGCTCAAAGCAGCTTGCTCTTGAGCCAAGTCACGAGTTCCACTGTAACCATTGACCATGTAGTCAATTGCCAACCAGTCTAAATCTGAGGTTGGTGAATAACCAGTGAGTGAACCGAAATCGCCGATCGCAATCTGCTCAGTGGTAAGTGTGGCCTCGGTTTCTCCAGCAACTGCGTCGCCAGTAACGGTGACTGAGGCACTACCAGATCCGGTGATGCTCAACTTCTCATCTCCGGCACTAATGGCGCGTGAAGTGCTACCAAAAGTGACTGAGGCGGTTCCAGCAGACAAGGCCCGGAACGTGATTGTTCCCACGGTTCCACTTGAACTAACACCACCACCGGTCTTGAACGCTCCTTGTGAGAGTGTGCCGGTTGTGTTGTTGATGCTGTTTCCCGGTGAAGTTGATGGGAACAGCGAGCCTAGGCTGTAACTGGTTACCTCCAGCATGCTGGCTGGGTAGCTGACCACGACACGTACGGTGTCCAAGTCTTCTCCGTTAGGAGCGATCAGCACGTCTAAATTAAAAGACTCCCCTGTAGCGACACTGTTTGTGTCAGGAGAGAAACTGAAAGTGGCGTCTCCCGCCGCATTGGCAAAACCATATGACCCGAAGACCAGCGCAAAAGCAATCAGAAAAATTAATGCTTTTTTCATATAACCTTTTTTAGACTTCTTTCGAAAGAAAGATAGTGATTTTTAAAGGTGAGAATTAATTAAAAAGGATTAACAATATTATACTAAATTTTAGTCCGACTTGATATAGTTTTTCTGTGGATAAAATAAGCGAAAAATAAGACGAAAAAACAACACTAAAAAACCCTTGAAAAAATTTTAAAAATCTGGTACTATGCGACCTGCTGATGACACACTCCGGGGTCGTCTAAGGGCAGGACACCAGGTTTTGGTCCTGGGTATCGGGGTTCGAATCCCTGCCCCGGAGCCATGGAAAAAACCGGCCGAAAGGCTGGTTTTTTCCGTTCTGTGAAACATTTTTTGTTTTGTCAGAATTAACAAGACGCCCTTTTTGGGCGTCCTTTGTCCACGTTATCCTTGACAACTTATACCTTCAAATACTTTCTCATGGCAATACTTGAAGCCAGCATGTTAATAATGGTCAGTCCGATAAACTGGACTCCAAAGATCAAAATGAAACTGGCGTTGTAGTAATCAAGTAGTCCAGTGGCGCTTGATCCAAAGAAGGCATTGAACTTTGGTTCCAGCACTCCAAGGATCGGATATGTTACTACGACTGTGACCAAAGTGGCCACCAAACTGAACAGTGCAGCCTCGATCAAAAACGGTGCGCGAATGAAAGTACTGGACGCACCAACCAATCTCATGATAGAAATTTCTTCCTTGTGGATAAATATTGCCACGCGAACCGTGTTGAAAACAATCAGAATGGCGATCAGTAAAAAGATTCCAGAAAGGGCCAGTCCGAACAAGCGCGCACGATCAGTCACGCTGTTTATACTAGCAATGATGTCCTCATAATCATCAAATTCTTTTTTCTCGATATAATCACGATACTGTGGGTTGTCCAATGACTCTAAGATAAAATCAAAGTCCTTGCTTGAGCGGGCTTTAACGATCAAGGATGGACCAAACGGATTGTCCCCTACTTCTTCTAGCGAACGCATGATCTCTTCTTCAGTTTCGTGACGTTCAGTGAATCGTTCTAAAGCTTCGTCAGAAGTAATAAGCTGAGCGTCCACCACTTGAGGCAACGCTTGCAAATAACCCTGAGCTCCTTGCACGATCTCCAACGAAGTTTCAGGAGTAAAGTAAACTGAAACATCAATTTTTTCCTCAATTGAATCAATGGCTGTGGTTGTGACCACATTCAAAACAACCAGAACATTAACGGTCAGGAGCGTTAAAATAAGCATGCTCACCGTAATCAAGGAGAGCCAGATGTTCCTCCAAAAATTTTGGAAAGCGAACTTAAATACTCGATATGTAGCGATCGCAAGCTTCACAGAAGATATTTACCTTCTTCTTTATCTGACACAATTTCTCCGTCTTCCAGGGTAACCACACGCTTTTTAAGCGCATTGACCACTTCACGGTTGTGGGTTACCAGGACCACGGTTGTGCCAAACTCATTTATTTTTTTAAGCAAATTGATAATTTCGTGCGTGTTGATCGTGTCCAGGTTTCCGGTTGGTTCGTCGGCTACTAGAATCTTCGGCCTGTGGACAAGTGACCTAGCAATAACAACGCGCTGCTGCTCTCCACCGGACAACTGGTGCGGATAACGATCTATTTTTTCATCTAAAGTAACAATCTTTAACACCTGAGGCACGACTTCATTGATACGGTCTTGATGTTCACCAGCCACCTCTAGGGCAAAGGCTACGTTCTCAAACACTGTCTTTTTTGGAAGTAATTTAAAATCTTGAAACACCACACCGATCTGACGGCGCAGCAAAGGCACCTCATTTGATCTAATTTCAGAAACGTCCCAACCTCCAATAATCACCTGGCCTTTGGATGGGGTCTCTTCAGCAAACAACAGCTTAGCTAGTGTAGTTTTCCCGGTTCCGCTTTGCCCAACAATAGAAACAAATTCACCTGGTTTAACATGCAGGCTAACGTTTTTAAGGCCCACACTGTTGGGCTCGTAGATTTTTGATACTTTTTTAAAGCGGATCATTGAAGTAATTTTACGGTCACATCGATTAGACCAGCGCCAAGTGAAGCTAATTTTTCAAAAGCCACAGCATCAAGATCGATTACACGATCTGGATGAATATCTCGCTCAGGACCGTAATCATTGACCTTAACTGTAACTGAGCGATCTGGATCATCTGCACGCGACACGACTAAGAACGACCCTTTTGGATAGTCTGGTGAAGCAGCACAATCACACTCTTTATATCGATACCAGCTGGCTACTCCACTAGGCATAGCCTCCGGATCCTCGAATACTGCCAGACGAGCGAATGGTAAGTGGATCAAGGCTCGAACTGATGATTTGTCTGGATGATCTGTTGACGGCAGCTCTTCCCATTCTGTTGAAACTGAGTTGTAAAAATAGATGCGTTTGCGGGTGCGATAAATCGAATTCGTGTCGCCTTGATCAGGATATTTAATCTCCAGAAAGAAAAAGTCCGAGCCGTCATAACTCTCGCTATTAATAATATCAAAAAGATACACATTTCCCAAGAGCGTTTTGTCCGTTGGTAATGTGTCGTACATTATTTCGGGAGCTAAAGTCTTTATATCAACTCTTGTTGCGTCACTTAAAGTATCTGGACGAATCCCTAAACGCATCATTTCATCATGACTCTCAAGCGTATACCCCTTAACGATCGTCTCGGCATCAAATTGTGTTGACAGCACAACTTCACCCTCGATTTCAGAGGCAACAACAGGATTCGAGAAAAAAAATAATAAAATAATAAAATAAGAAAGTAAGCACAAAAGACTTACTTTTTTAATTTCTTGTTTTTTTATTTTTTTATCTTGTACTCTCCTTGTCATAAGCTTAACTGCCCTATATAATACAGCAGAAAGTTTTAAGTTACAAGTCGTGACATGCCATCTTAGCTCAGTTGGTTATCCCGCCAAGCACTTACGTGGCGGGACCCCGCCAGAATGAAGTGTCGGCGGGGGAGCGCGGCTCTCGTAAAGCCGAGGTCTCGGGTTCTCCCGCCGTTGGCGGGACCCCGCAAAAGGCGGGGGACTCCCGAAGATGGCTCCAGCGAACTTATGAGTTCGACCACAAAAACCAGCTACAAAGCTTGGTTTTTGTTTTTATCATTACTGACGTAAGGCTACGTTTTATTTTAATTATCACTTACCATTGATTACCTCTATTCTCCGTTCGATATTATGTTCGATCGAACACTTTATCGAACGCTAAAAAATAAAGCTAGAGAACCCTTGCCTGATAAATCTTTACCCATTTTTCTATCTTTAAAATTTTGACCAGCTCCACGAGCGGCCTTATTACATCAGTGTCATTTCGCCAGACACTCAAATGCTCTTGATGAAAACCTGCCCTTTTAAGAAAATCACGAAAAACTCTTCGCGTTTTCTTAGTATTCTCTGGAATATCAAACGACACTAAACAAAATTCATTATTTGGCAACTTTTCTTCTGTACTAAGAATCTTCTGTTTTAATGCTTCAACAACACCTTTGTGTGTAAGTTCAAAAACAACTTCATCACCCTTATTTTTAATCTCTAAATACTTTTGCCGCTTTAACTCATATTTTGCCCTTCTTATTTTGTATGCCTCTTGTTCTCGACAATAGGCCTCGTAGCTGGCTCGACTAACAATAAAATCTGGTGGAATAGAATAACCTGATGTTAGAAAAACACCTCCCATATGCAAAAAATCTAAGAAAACTTCTTTGACTTCTGAAAAATCAGGCATAATTAATATTCAGAGCTTCGTTCGATTTTTGGTTCGATCGACCTAAAAATCGAACGAATAATATTCTGTCAAACAAAAAGACTCCGGGCAATTTGTTATTGGGAGTCTATTTTTAGATAAACAAAATTTTACCTCTTTGTCAATGATTGGTTGTGGAAAAAACTTTAAACCCCGGACTGGTCCCCGTCCTCAAACTGTTCGTCTCTTTTTCTGGCTCCTCGGCCTGCATCCTTATCCTGGTGTTGTACAACCTGTCCTGAGCCTGGGCCAGACTCACCAGCAAAAGTATCAGCTATCTGTTGTTGTGTTGGCTCTCCGCCCTTTACAGGAGTAAAC
>CAYZPO010000048.1:0-7741 GCA_964480695.1 uncultured Gammaproteobacteria bacterium
CCCAGGGCGAAGATGTCTCCGGCTGAGGTATAGATGCTGGTGGCCGTCATAAGCAGTTGCCCAGAGCGAACTCCGTCTTGGAAAATACTTAAAGAAAAAAGTGCCGCGAGCACAACTCAAATCCATCCGCACTAGACTTACACATGAGTTTGAAGCGTGGTAAAATACAAATGACACACTAAAGTGTGTCATTCCCACAAACATGAATTTCATACAGTACTTAACAGTCATGGCAATAGGAACAGCCGGCGCTTGGATCGCTTGGGTGATTACTTTATTTACGATCGATCCCACAGAAACCTCAATCATTGGTTTCTTGTTTTTCTACCTGACCCTACTTATCGCCCTGGTCGGAACTCTGGCCATTATCGGCACTGCTCTACGTGTTCTGTTCAAACGCACTGAGGTTATCTCACGTCAAGTCTTTGTAGCTTTCCGCCACTCAATCCTGTTTGGTATCCTGATAATCGGTTCTCTGATCCTAACATCATTTGATGTGCTTCGCTGGTGGTCTGTTCTACTCTTCATCTTTTTAATCGCTGGAGTTGAACTATTCTTCCTCACAGCCAAACCACCGCGCCCTAAAGTTGAATAAATATTGTATCCAAGACCATCTTGCACCAGCAGCAAGAATAAAGTAAAATAGAGGCCTTGAAACGCCTCTTATTTTAATATGATCAATCGACTACTTGGTAAATTTTCTAACGATCTAGGGATCGACCTTGGGACTGCTAACACCCTTGTCTTTGTTAAAGAGAAGGGAATTATCATCAACGAACCTTCAGTGGTGGCAATTAACAAGCGAACGGATCAAATCGTGGCTGTGGGCAAGGATGCCAAAGACATGATCGGAAAAACTCCACCGCACATTGAAACTTCTCGACCATTAAACAAGGGCGTGATCTCTGACTTTGAAGTAACTGAGAAAATGCTCAAGTACTTTATCGACAAAGTGCATCAAGAGTCATTCACGATCGTACCGCGACCTATGGTCGTTGTTGGCGTTCCTTTGGACGTGACAGAGGTGGAGCGCAAGGCTGCTGAAGACGCAGCCTTGTCTGCCGGAGCCCGTAAAGTACATCTGGTCGAAGAACCGATGCTAGCTGCGATCGGAGCCCGTTTACCGATCACTGACTCAATCGGATCCATGATCGTTGACATCGGAGGTGGTACAACTGAGATTGCGGTGATCTCTCTTTCTGGAGTCGTGACTTCAAAGTCGTTACCGATTGCCGGGGAAGAAATGAACCGTAACATCATTCAGTATGCGCGAGAGAAGTTTAATCTTCTGCTCGGAGAACGCGTGGCCGAGCAAGTTAAAATCCGCATTGGCTCAGCCCTGGAACTTGAGGAAGTGTTGGAAATCCAGATGCGTGGACGCGACCTAATTACCGGACTTCCTAAAGAAATCATAGTTACTGATGAACAGATCCGTGAGGCCTTGGCTCGTTCAGTACGAACTATAATTGATAACATTAAATCGACCTTGGAAGTCACTCCGCCAGAACTGGTGGCAGATATTTATGAACGGGGGATTGTGTTGACCGGAGGCGGGGCCCTGCTGCGTGGAATATCAGAAGCAATCAGTGCAGTAGCTGAAATCCCAGTACGCGTAGCTGAAGATCCGTTGACCTGCGTTGTTCGCGGAGCCGGCGCTTTGCTCGACAACCCGGAACTGCTCAGCGATGTAACCTTACCATCAACCTCAGACGAAGGAATCCTTTAGTCTATGTTGAAACAAACAAAACCAAACAAAAAGCGAGCTTTAACGTACATCATTATTGTCGGCCTCTTAGCCGTCATTATTTATTTTAATCAAGGCTTAGCTGCCCGGGCCTTGTCTTTTATCCAACGCCCGTTCCTGGCTGCTGGTTCTTGGTTTTCTGGTGCCACAGAAGATCTACGTTCACGCAGTTCACTCATAGCTGAAAATCAGTCCTTGCAAGAAAAGCTGATCGCCCTATCTCTTTACGAATCAGAGTTAGAGACTCTACGAGACGAAAACCAAAACCTATCTCTAATGCTTGGCTACATCCAGGACACAGAAATCGAAACCGTTACTGCTTCAGTCACTGCTCGATCCATCAGTGCCCAAGGGTCTTTAATTACTATTGATCGCGGAGAAGATAATGGGCTCAGCGTTGGAGATCCAGTGATTGTTGAAGAAGGAGTCATGATCGGTAAGATAGCAGAGGCTAATAATAAATCAGCTACGGTGCGTTTACTCTCAGATCGCAACAGTCGCGTTGCCACTACCATTCTTAATAATGATCGAACTCTAGGTATTACTGAAGGCTCAGGTGGAACCTTGCTCAACTTCCGTTTCATTCCACAAAACGTTGAGATTAATCAAAACGACTTGATCGTGACCTCAGGCCTAGAAGAAAACGTACCATCAGGACTGCTGATCGGCATTATCAATAACGTTGAAACTCACCCCACTGACCCATTTCAAGAAGCCGTGATTGAGCCAACCGTTGATTACCGTCGTTACTCCCACGTCAGCGTTATCATTGGTGAGCCAGAACTATGAAGCGAGCCTTTTTAGCTTTTATCTTGTTCCTGTTGCTAACGGTTTTTGAAACTAGTTTTCTAGCCTCTTTGCCTAGACCGTTTTTATACACCCCGCTTGTTTTAGCCGCATCAGTTTACTTAATCCAACATCGCAGCTCTCGCATTGGCCTGTGGTGGCTTCTTGGCTACGGACTGTTTCTTGACGTGACGCACCTGGGCTTTACTGCAGCGGAAACTATTGTTTATCTGATCACCGGTATTTTGACCTATCTGGTCTCTCGTCACATGTTTACCAACCGCTCGCTTTACGGTGTGATCAGCGGAGGAGTCGTAGCTTTTGTTTCCAGTTCAGTCCTGCACCTCCTAATCCTTTTACTAGAACGAATTTATTCTCAAAATATTTTCCTCTGGCTAGAATGGTTGAACATGCTATTTTGGCAAGCCACTCTTCTCCTGATTCTACTTTTGATAATTTTCTATGTCGCCCAATCCCTTTGGGGTCGAAACCGATGAGTTCAAAGGTTATCGACTGAACAAACAGCATCTTGAAGATTCAACTGTAGATACAATTGAAAAAAATTCTGATTACCGCTCCACGCATTTTCTAGGCACCACTATTACCAACAAGGCATGTCACATCATGCTGGCTGTTGTTCTGTTGGTAGCAGTAATTTTTATTGGTCGGGCCGGATGGTTGCAGATTGTTCAGGGGGATTATTACGGCGCCTTGGCCGAGAGCAACAGTTTACGAATCGAAACTATTCCAGCCTCGCGCGGGGTGATTTACGATCGTCACGGCAACCTGCTGGTAGAGAACGTTCCCGCCTTCACCGTTACAATTAGAGCTGCGGATCTTCCTGATGATACAAAAGAGTATGATCAAGTTCTGGACTCAGTAGCAGAGTACCTGGATCTGACTCGTGGTGAGATCGAGGCCACACTGCTTGAGTATGAAGACGTTCCGTTAGAGGCTGTACCAATTGTTAAAGGAGTGGGGCATCAAACAGCAATGAAAATCGCTGCCAATAGCCCAGAGCTGCCTGGGGTCGATTTGGTGCTTTCGACCTTGCGATCCTATGCTACAGACGCGGCCCGCTCTTTGTCACACATTCTTGGTTTTATGGGTAAGATTGGTCCGGAGGAGATTGATGAATTAATTATACAAGGATATCGCCGCACAGACGAAATCGGGCAGCAGGGAATTGAGGAAAGTTATGAAGAGATCTTGCGTGGAATTAATGGTAAAAAAATAATCGAGGTTGACGCGCTTGGTTTGGAGTCAGCGATTGTGAACGAAGAACCATCGGTTGATGGAACCAATCTAACCTTGTCGCTTGACGCTGACTTACAGTCATATATTGAGATGCGCTTGCTTGAATATCAAGAAGACGGAGGACAGGCCAAAGTCGCTGTTGTGGCTCTTGATCCAAACAACGGTGAACTCTTATCACTAGTAAGTCTTCCCACCTTTGATAGTAATGACTTTTCTGGCGGCATTGAGTCCAGTATTTATAACTCACTCTTGAACGACGAAGATCAACCATTGTTTCCTCGAGCGATTTCAGGTGAGTATCCTTCTGGCTCGACTTTCAAGCCAGTGGTCGCAGCGGCCGCCTTGTCTGAGGGACTGATCAACGAATACACAACTTTCTTGTCGACCGGCGGGATCTCGATCTCAGAGTGGTTTTTCCCTGACTGGCGCGCTGGTGGACACGGATCAACTGACGTCCGATGGGCTTTGGCCGATTCAGTCAACACTTTCTTTTACATTATTGGTGGCGGACTTGATGACTTTGTTGGACTTGGAGTTGCACGTATCACAGAATATGCTGAGAAGTTTGGTCTAGGCGACTTGACCGGAATCGACATTGCTGGCGAAGCTTCTGGCTTCTTGCCTTCAAAAGAATGGAAAGAGCGATATAAAAATGAACGCTGGTATGTTGGGGATACTTATCACCTGGCAATCGGACAGGGCGATATTTCAGTCACCCCACTCCAGATTGCAGTCATGACCTCTATTTTTGCTAACGGTGGTATGTTGTACACACCACATCTGTTGCATGGAACCGACTCTGAAGGGAGTGACGTCCGTAAGGACGTTACTTCAGAATCAATCGACACCGTCCGCTCAGGCTTACGCATGGCCGTAACAGACGGCTCAGCTCGCTACTTACTCTCAGTCACCGAACCTGTAGCAGGGAAGACTGGAACAGCTCAGGCTGGGGGAGACAAAGAAAACCACGCCTGGTTCACAGGCTTTGGCCCGTACGACAATCCTGAGATCGTTTTAACTGTCCTAGTCGAAGAAGGCGGCGAAGGCTCCTCCATCTCCGTCCCAATCGCTCGTGATATATTTAATTGGTGGTTTGATAATCGGTAAAACCAATGGGGGGGTCAGGTCTTTATATTTTATTATAGGCTTAATATAAATTATAAAGACCTGACCCCATTAGACTTTTAGCTTAAAATCCTACCATCCGTTTCCGACCGGAAATAAATGATAGGTTAGAAGTGTGATAAAATCGATAGGTGTGCAACCTTATCGGAAGGACAAATTAGAGGTGATTAATGAGGATGATAATGTTATCGGAATTGAGGAGCGCGGGAAGATTCATCAAGAAGGACTTCTGCATCGAGAAGTTCATGTTTGGTTTTACACACCTGGGGGTGAAATTATTTTTCAGCACCGGGGACATAATGTTGAAACAGCCATAGATAAATTAGACGCTACTGCAGGTGGTCATGTTGAAATCGGTAACAGTTATATCAAAACCGTAATAAAAGAAAGCAGAGAAGAGACTGGGGTGGAAATCAATCCAAAGAATCTTAGTTTAGCATTAATGTTTCGCAAAAAGCTCTCTGACAAATCAACAGGATTAAGTAATAATATACTTAGAGCGACTTTTACATATTGTTACAAGGGAGATGTGAACGATCTTGTTCCTGAAAAAGGAAAGTCTGTTGGCTTTGAGTTGCGCACTGTCGACGAAATCTTAGATACTTCTGAAGAAGACAAGAAAAATTATGTTTCCACAGTCTTCACTGATAATGTCTTAAATATTTTCCAAGAAATTAAAAAATCTATCATATGAAAAAAACTTTAATCTGTTTGTCAGTTCTAATACTCTTTGGTGGAGGTTGTGTTTCAATACAAACCAATAACACGACTCTTCCAACCCCGACAGATGACAATCCTGTCGTCGACACACCAACGACATCTAACTTAGACACAATCGAAGGCGTGCTTGAGGCAAGTCTTTTTGGCGGAACAGAAATGGGGTGTATGTTTAATGACGAGGCTGTGGTCGGAGATCAACTCACTTGCAATACTGGTTTGGTTGGTCTGGCTCTGCAAACTGACGACAAGCTGGTTCATCTCACAGACTATCAATGCGACGCGGTTGAAATTTTTATTAAAGAAGCAGAGGGTTATCGTGTCGAGTACGAGACAAGTAACTGTACTGGCAATCTAGTTCAAGGATCAACTTACTCGCTCGAAGGAACTCTGACCGAGATGAAAGACCAATGGCGCAACGGTGAGCAACAAGATGAGTGGTGGTTTGATGTGACAGGTAGCAAATAGACTGCCTCAGAGTTGACAAAATTGGCTTAATCAACTACAATTCGCGCGATGTGATTGGGTGGTCCGTCCACCCGATCTTTAATTCTCACCTATTTTATGGATTTTCGAAACATTGCCATTATTGCCCACGTTGACCACGGAAAGACAACGTTAGTTGATGCCATGCTCCAGCAGTCTGGTACTTTTACTGAACGTGATGAAATCTTTGAACGAGTAATGGATAGCAACGATCTTGAACGTGAACGAGGAATTACTATCTACGCTAAAAACACTGCTATCAATCTGTTAGACACTAAGATTAATATCATTGATACTCCTGGCCATGCTGACTTTGGATCAGAAGTGGAACGTGTCTTGCGCATGGTCGACTCGGTCTTGTTGCTCGTAGACGCTTATGAAGGACCAATGCCACAAACTAAGTTTGTCTTGCGTAAATCGCTTGAGCTTGGTCTGAAACCTATTGTTGTGATAAATAAAATCGACAAGCCATCAGCTCGTCCGGAAGAAGTTCTAGACATGGTCTTTGATCTATTTGCTGAACTTGGGGCAACTGAGGAACAGTTAGATTTTCGCCATATCTATACTGATGCCCGTGGCGGGATCGCTGTAAACAATATTGGAGACGACAGCATAACTCTACAACCTTTGTTTGACTTGATTTTAGAAGTTGTACCACAGGCTCCTTCAGAAACTGACAAGCCTTTGCGAATGCAGCCAGTCAACCTGATGTACGACAATTTTCTAGGTCGCATGGCTTTAGGCCGAATTTATGAAGGGACGATCAAGCAAGGGATGAAGGTTACTGTAACCAAATTGGATGGGACAAAGGAAACACAAAAGATCACACAACTTTTAACAACAAGAGGGTTACAAAAAGAAGAGGTGTCTGAAGCGTATGCAGGTGATGTGGTTATGATTGCTGGTATCCCAAATATCAATGTTGGAGAAACGATCGCAGAGAATGCCGAGGTCGAACCTTTGCCAGCGATTGATATTGACCCTCCAACTTTGACTATGAACTTTTTAGTTAACAACTCACCGTTCGCTGGTCAAGAGGGAAAATATTTAACCTCACGACAAATCCGTGAACGTCTTGCACGAGAGCTAGAAACAAACGTTGGATTGGAAGTAACTTTTCCGGACAACGCAGATACTTTTCGTGTTAGTGGGCGAGGAGAAATGCACTTATCAGTGTTGATCGAAAATATGCGTCGTGAAGGATATGAACTACAAGTTTCACAGCCACAAGCCATTATTCTTGAAGAGGACGGAAACAAAGTAGAGCCTCACGAATCAGTAACGATTGAGATTCCAGACAATCTCGCCGGAACTGTAATTGAACATTTAGAAAAACGAAAAGGTGAGATGCAAAATATGACCAGTCAAATGGGAATAACTCGTTTGGAATATATAATTCCTACTCGTGGCCTGCTTGGTTACCGCACGAAATTTATCATGGCTACCAAAGGGGAGGGAACTCTCTCGCATATTTTCTCTCATTACGGGCCGCACAAGGGAGAGATTGAACGTCGGGCCACCGGATCGCTGATTTCTGGAGAAACCGGCAAGACCTTGGCTTTTTCTTTGAATAATCTACAACAACGTGGTGAGTTATTTGTTGGTCCAGCTGAAGATGTTTACGAG
>CAYZPO010000049.1:0-7505 GCA_964480695.1 uncultured Gammaproteobacteria bacterium
ATTTAAAATATTTAGAAATTAATGGATAAGTATGAAATTATTATTGACATCTGGAGGGTTAAACGGTGAGATCGGGAAGACTTTATTATCGTTGCTCGATAAGGGACCTCAGCAAACCAAGGTCGGGTATATTCCTACTGCAGTTGAAGTTGAAGAGGATAATTCGTATGCTGAAGCTGATAAAAAAGAATTGGAAGATATAGGGTTTAATGTTGAGACAATTGACATAAAGGATCCTAACGAACATGATCGGCTTGATGACTGTGAAATTATTTATGTTGAAGGAGGTAATACGTTTTATCTGTTGGACCAGATCAGGAAGAGTGGTTTTGATAAGAAGTTAAGGTTGTTGCTTTCTCAGAAAATTTATGTTGGTGTTAGTGCTGGTAGTATTATCGCCGGAGCAAATATCGAGGTTAGTAAATATGGAGACAAGGATAGATTTGGTGTGACCGACTTTACTGGGCTTAGTCTGGTTCCGTTTAGCATTACTCCACATTACAATCAGGATCTTGAAGATGGGAAAGCGGACAGGATTAAAAGATTTGCTGATTTAGGCGATCCTTTGGTAGGATTAACAGATTCACAAGCGGTTTTTGTTGATGGGGAAAAGATATCAATCATTGGCCCTGGTGAACAATATATTTGGAATACAAAATTATGATCAATCATTTAGCAATTATTTTAGACGGGAATCGGAGGTGGGCGCGGGCCAATGGGGTGTCCACGTACGAGGGGCATAAAACCGGTTACGACAAGGTGAAGGACACTGGACGGTGGTGTTTGGATCGTGGAATTAAATATCTGACCGTGTATGCGTTCTCAACTGAGAACTGGAAGCGGAGTCAGGAAGAGGTTGGGTATCTGATGGATTTGTTACTGCGAGCTTTAACTAAGGACGTTGATTATTACATGGAGAATAATGTCCGGCTCAAAGTGATCGGACGGCGGCGTGAGTTGTCAGACAAGCTGGTTAAGGCAATTGACGCGGCTGAGGCCAAGACTAAAGATAATACGGCCGGGCAGGTGAATCTTTGTATCAACTACGGTGGACGGGCTGAGATTATTGAAGGAGTTCAGAAAATGATTGATGCTGGCATCAGCTCCGATAAAGTGACTGAGGAACTCTTTGCTGACCAACTTTGGACTGCTGGGCTTCCAGATCCGGATCTGATCATTCGTACTAGCGGTGAGCATCGACTCTCAGGCTTTTTGACCTGGAGTGGTGTCTACTCTGAATTACTATTTATTAAAAAGCACTGGCCAGATTTTTCAGAAGAAGATCTGGACCAGGCTATTGAATGGTTCTCCAACCGCAAGCGTCGCTTTGGCGGAGACAGTTAATATGAGAAAATATTTTCCTATTGCTTTGATTGCGATTGTCGTTATTCTGGGCGCATATCTTTATCTTTCAAGTCTGCCTGTCCAGTATGATCATCCAGTTACAGAAAGTTCTGAGTTTTGGTTGGACCTGGTTAACGAAGATGGATTTGCTTGCAATGGTCCACTTGAAGGCTACTGGCCAGACGATTTTCCTGGTTACTTTGATTATGAAACTGAAAATGGTCGCTTGATCATATTGGCTTGTGACTACTTTGCGTATCAGAATAATTACGTTGCTATTTACTGGCATGAACAAGGATACGAAATCTTGTCTTTTGATATTCCTGACGATTCTGAAGAAGATGGTTGGCAGACAACACAGACACCGATCGGCTTGTCCTATCTTCCTGAAGACCAAATTTTTACTCGACATGAAAAATCCCGCGGCCTAGGAGACTGCGGATTTGTAGCGACTTACATTTGGGATGAAACTGAGCGTTCAGCCGACTTCTTGGAATGGGAATTCACTGAGTGCCTTGACTAAAAATATTTTTTGAGTTGACCCGCGAGCTTTTTATAGTGCGCGGGTTTATCTTTGAGTTGCCAATCTGTTGTGTCAGTAAAGCGTTGGCACAACGCATAATATTCTTTGCGGGTTCGGATTAGTTTTACACCAAGATCATCTGCGATTGCTTCAAGTTCGACCTGAACCTTTGCAAGAGATTTTTGAGTTGCCATTTTTTCGATTTCAAGATATCCGATATTGCCGCCACGAACCAATGAGATAACAACTCCGCTTTTAAAATCAAAGTTTTGAGTAACTCGTTCACCAATTTTGACGCTATCCCAATCAAACTGTCGGAACACACGAGCTGTGCCCACAAACTGTTTTGGTTCAATCTCTTGCGAAGTTTCGACTCGGTCATGACCATGATGATCGCCACGCTTCATCACGATCTCGCAATTACCGTCGGTCGTGCGAACTCGCAAATCCAGATCAGCTTTGCCATCGCATCGAAAAAACATCACGGATAAACGTTTTGTTTTAGACAAAAATTTCCCCTGCCGCTTCAGCTTTCGCAGCAGAGCAGGGAAGTCTTTGACCTTGATTTCAGCTCTAATTTCACACTCAATATTGCGCATATTGGCTCTATCATAGCATCTCTGGTAAAATAAGGCTATAAATATGCGATTAAGACGGAAGAAATTAAAGTATACCGGATCAGTAGTTTTGGGACTCAACGATGCCTTGGTTGAGTTAACCGGAGCCCTGGCTGGTTTTTCTTTTGCTTTACAAGATACTCGTTTAATCGCCATGCTTGGAGTGATCACTGGTGTGGCCGCAGCTTTGTCCATGGCCAGCTCAGAGTACCTGTCGATCCGGACAGATAATCATGGTCATCATCCAGTGCGGGCAGCCCTGCACACTGGGATTGCTTACATGGCTGTAGTCATCTTGCTGGTGACTCCGTTTTTTATTTTCTCTCATTATTTAGCCAGCATGCTCACGACTCTGGTCGTGGGTCTAGTTATTATCGCTGCTTTCACCTTTTATATTTCTCGCGCCAACAAATTATCGTTCTGGAAGCGTTTCTTAGAAATGGCTGGGATCAGTTTCGGAGTTGCTTTAATTTCATTTATCATTGGATACTTAATTCGAATTTATGCCTACAACATTATTTAGTTCATTAACGGAAAAAGAAAAAAACCAGGCCATTGAACGATTGATTGCTGACAGTTCACCACGTCACGATTTCTTTTTCATGAGCGTCTTGGCTGTGCTCATGGCCACTTTTGGTTTATTGATTGACAACGTGGCTGTAGTCGTGGGAAGTATGTTGATCGCTCCGTTGTTGTCGCCGGTAGTTGGTATTTCTTTAGGAATCGTTATGTCTGATGCGGGTTTAATTTTCCGATCGTTTTTCACTGTGCTCAAGGCCTTGATCTTGTCGATCCCGGCAGCTACAGTGGTGACGTTATTGTTTTCTTTTCAAGCAGCCAATGGGGAAGCCATTACTTGGAATTTAGTTTCTGGTATGGAGCCAAGCATTATTTATGCTGCCATTGCCGTAATTGCCGGATGTGCTGCTTCATTTGCTCTGATAAAACCACAACTGAACGCGGCTCTTCCTGGGGTGGCTATCTCTGTAGCTTTGATTCCGCCGTTAGCAGCGACTGGAATTGGTCTGGCGCAACTTAATCCAATTTTAACCACAGATGCGTTTTTACTATTTTTGGTCAATGCAATTTGTATTGTTTTTGCTAGTCTAGTTGTATTTTCTCTGATGAGTTTGTATGTAAAAAAGACCGTGGCTCAGAAAGCTGTGATCAAGGAGGATAAAAAGATTGAACAGGAGAAAGCCAAAGCGATTAAAGAAAATAACAAATAGATTTATGAAATATTTTTTACCGTTAGTTCTCGTTTGTTTTGTTCTGGTTGGTTGGGGTTGTTCTGAGGCATTACCTGAAGATCAGCAGGTCGAGTACGAAGAGGTAGAAGAACTAATTGAGGAGATAGAGGAAGAATACAAGGTCCGAGGATCCTGTAATGTTATTGCTGAAAAAAGTACCTGTGTTGATTACATCGGGTCGTATTGGGACACTCCTGAGGTCAAGGAGCTAAACTGTGATGGTGTTGGAATTTACAGTGATAATACATGTCCGTATTCTGAGCTTGGTGGCTGTCAGACAACTCCAGGCACAATGGTGGAAACGATTGCTTGGTCCTATCCTTATGGCGGACAACCAATTTCAGTTGAAGAAGCTGGTTACCAAGCCATGGCTTGTAACGCTTTGGGTATGGCTCAATGGGTCACTCCTGACCAGGTTTTCTTAAATCCAACCCCACCCTCGACTGAATGATCCAAGGTGGGTGGGATGGACCTGAACAATTTGGTGGACCTGACGGGATTTGAACCCGTAATTCCTGGTGCTAACCCAAGGAAAGGTTACCGATTACCTCCACAGGCCCAGGTCCAGTGGCTCAGGATGTTAAACAACAAAAAAACTCCTACAATTAAATTGGGGAGTCTTTTTGTAGCACCAGGAGATGGTTGTGGAAACAACCTCACCATGGGATTAATTACATTCAAACACGTTTTTATCTTTGTGTCAAATCATGTAGAATAGGGTAAGGTTGTGGAAAAGCACATGAAAGAGCAATTTTTTGGAAAAACTTTTTGGTATTGTTTGCTCGGGATCGCACTAGCGCACCTGGTAGCATTTTTTGTTTTGCACACGCCGGTTGAAGCGGCGATCGTTATAGTTGTCAGTTTGGCAGTTTTCGGTTTGTCAGTTTGGCGTCTCGAACTTGGGCTCTTGGTCGCTTTTACCGAATTATTTGTCGGATCACACGGGCATCTGTTTAGTTTCGAAGGTTTTTCGATTAGAATGGGGATTTTTGTGGCTGTGATGCTAGCCTGGTTAGTTCGATTAGTTCTCAAACGCTCAAAATATCGTTGGGACGATGCGCGGATGTATCCATGGATGTTGCTTGGCCTAGCTGTGGTTGTTGGTGGTTTGATCGGTTATCTTCGGAATAATGAACTGATGAATGTCTTTAACGACATGAATGGATATTTTTACGCGTTATATCTGTTGCCAATGCTCAGTATCGAATGGGTAGCATTAAAGAAACGTCAGCTGTTACAAGTGCTGGCGGCAGGGGCGACTTGGGTTATGTTCGAGACCTTAGCGTTGCTATATGTTTTTAGTCATTCGTCTGAGGTACTGGAAGAAATTTTATATACTTTTTTTCGAGATGCTCGCATCGCTGAACTGACTCGAGTTAGTGGTGATATCTTCCGTGTCTTCCTCCAGTCCCAGTTCACAGTAATTATAGCTTTCTTTGTTTTGGTAGTAGCCCTGTTCCTTTTATGGTCACGTAAACAGGGGCGTTGGATTATTTTTCTAGGACTTACCGGAAGCATTGCTACAATTATTATTTCCATGTCGCGTAGCTTTTGGGTTGGTGTGCTGGCTGGGTTAGTTGTAGGTCTGATCGTTGTTTTTAGTCGTAAGACTTTCACTTTTGTTCCGTCCTGGGGAAAGTTGTTTGCTCGTCTTGGCCTATTAATTATAACCGGTGTAGTTGGAGTGGGATTGTTGGTTGGAATCCTGGCTTTCCCGTATCCAGACTCAATGGGTGCGTCTGGCTTCGGATCATTCTTAAGTGATCGAGCTACAGACCTGGACGAAGCAGCAGCTCGTAGTCGCTGGAACTTAGTCACTCCGATGTTGATCGAGATTAAAGAGCGGCCGCTGGTTGGAAGTGGTTTTGGAACCATGGTTACGTTTGAGTCAGATGATCCGCGGATCGTAGCTCAGGGTGGTAAAGCCCACACGTATTCTTTTGAATGGGGCTGGTTAGATATTTGGTTGAAGATGGGATTTCTGGGTATTCTGGCTTTTGTTTGGATCGGGGTTTTCTATATCATGTCGCTTTGGAATGCAGGTCGCGATCAAGAGAATGGGTGGTTAGCGATCGGTTTTCTTCGGGCAACCATAGCCTTGTTTGTTATCCATCTGTTTACTCCGTTCTTGAATCACCCGATCGGACTCGGATACCTGATTTTTCTAACACCGTTTTTGAAAGTTTCTGAAAGCAAAGTTGCTTTATCATTAATCAAAGAAAAAGTGAAAACAAAAAAGCCAGCAGCACAAACAACGCCAGCCATGACCTCACGAGCTAAATAGAATAGCCGTTAAGGAACTGATCAATTGACATGGGTTTCTTTCCCGCAGGTTGAACTTCTAGAAGGTTAAGTCCTGACTCATCGAGTCGGGATTTTATTATTTTAACACGTATAACGCCCTTACGGGCGTCACTCCCGACCCAATTAAAATAAGTTCCAGGCCATGGGGTAAGAGCACGAATTTTTTGATCGATTTCTTTCAGGCTTTCGTTCCAAGTGATCTCGCCATTATCTCGCGTGAGCATAGAGCAGATACTTACCTGAGATTCATCTTGAGGTTGGGGTTCAACTTCCTCGTTGATATACCTTTGCATCGTGTTGAGTAAGAGCTGCGGTCCAAGTTCCATTACTTTTTGTTCCAAGGTCTTTGCGGTTTCTCTGGCCTCGAGAACGATCTCTTCCTGGGCGAGCACAGGTCCACTGTCCATGCCTTCGTCAAGCAACATGATTGATATCCCGGTGATTGGATCACCATTGAGAATCGCTGCCGGCATCGGTGATGGTCCGCGATATTTTGGTAGTAGGGAAGGGTGGACATTAATCGCTGGAGCTAAGTCAAGAATATTTTTTGGAATGATTTTTCCATAAGCCACTACTACGAATAAATCTGCTTCAAGAGCCTTGATTTTCGAGGTCGGTATCTCATGTTTCAAGGTTTTCGGTTGCAACAGATTAAGTCCGAGATCATCTACTCGAAGCTTCACTGGTGACGGGGTCAGTTCCTGCTTCCGCCCCACTGGTTTGTCCGGCTGAGTGATCACACCCACAATTTCAAAATCCGATGCCGCATGAAGGGCATCGAGAAAAGGGACAGCTAATTCAGGGGTTCCGAAAAAAACTACTCGCTTCATAATTTCGGTGGGTTGGTAAAATGATGAATACGGTCTGTAAATAAAATTCCATCTAAGTGGTCGATTTCATGCTGGAAAATAATGGCCTCCATGCCTCGGACTTTAAGTTTGGTTTTGTGCCCGTGACGATCCTCAGCTTTAATCGTGACTGATCGACGACGTTTAACCAAGCCGTAAACTCCGGGAATTGATAGACAGCCTTCTTCAACATCAGTCCGCCAGATTGACCTACTAACGACTTTGGGATTGATAAATGCTTGAACTCCTTTGTTTTTTGTTTTAACAATAATGATGCGTTTGTGGAACCCAATCTGTGGAGCAGCCAAACCAATACCAGGGGCATGATTCATGGTTTCGATCATGTCGTCGATTAAGGCTTGGGTCTCGTCCTTTTGTAGTTCGCGACGTGAGACTTTATCAGATTTTACTCTGAGCTCGTGATTAGGCTCAGTTAAAATAGTTTGAATCATAGATAACGATTACGGTCAGGGTCAATTTCTATTATATACGAATCTGGCAGAGATTTTAAGAGGGAATTGATTTGCTTAGTATACTTAAGATCAGCGCGGATTTCAAGAGTGTGCTCAGTAGTTGTAACTTTTATGTCCGGGCTAATGTTTTGCATTTGAGGAATGAC
>CAYZPO010000050.1:0-7488 GCA_964480695.1 uncultured Gammaproteobacteria bacterium
TGTTGCCACTGTCGTTGCTAGTCGACTGATCGACCCGGTCTTTGAATGGATCGGCTTTATTTTTGGTGGTGGCACCTGGGGGCGGATCATCGTTTTTATAATCATTTTCTTGATTATCACTAAACTGGTTGGTCTATTGTTTACGGTCGTGGAAAAAATTTGGTCCATTGTTCCGTTTGGTAAATCACTAGACCGACTGTTGGGCCTGGTCTTTGGATTTTTGGAAGGAGTGATTGTGATCGGAGTAATTTTGTATTTTGCACTACAATATTTACCAGAAGAAGGTATTCGCTCAGCCTTGGAAATGTCAGCTGTGTCTGATTATTTGCTCATGGTCGCGGACAATATTCAGGTCTTGTTGCCAGAGGCGCTACGACAAGCTAGCGAAGCTGCTCAAAATGTCGAACTGCCTGACGTTAACCTTCCAGAAGTAGATGTTAACATCGAGATCAATCCGACCGAATAGTTATGAAGCTGATCGACACACACTGTCACGTAAATTTCCATGCTTACAAAGAAGATGCAGAAGAAGTAATCCGGCGTTCCTTGGACGCCGGTATCTTCATGATTAACGTTGGCTCGCAAAGTACAACCAGTGAAGTAGCGGTTGAGCAGGCGCGACAGTACGATGGTATGTGGGCCGCGATTGGTTTACACCCGAATCATTTGCACGAGCAAGAGTTCACTGACCCTAATGAGGCAGCGGCTGCAGCCACGGTCAAGACGCGGTGCGAGATTTTTGATCCTGAGTTTTATCGACAACTGGCACAGGATCCTAAGGTGGTCGCGATCGGTGAGTTCGGGCTTGATTATTTTCATCTTCCCGAAGGGAGTGACGCCCGTAAGGGCGTTATCGAGAAGCAGAAAGACACGATGCGCCAGCAGTTAGATCTGGCTCACGAGCTGGATCTGCCAGTAATCATCCACAGTCGTGACTCGCATGCTGACCAGATCAAACTTCTCAGCGAACTTGTTCGCGTTGGAAAATTATCTCGCCGCGGAGTTATCCATTGTTTCACTGGCACGTTAGAGGAAGCTGAAAAATATTTTGAACTTGGTTTCCTAATCTCGTTTACTGGAATAATTTGCTTCCCTCCAAAAGGGAGTGACGCCCGTAAGGGCGTTAAATTGACTGAGATCCAAAAAGTTGTCCGTGATGTACCGTTAGACAAAATCATGGTCGAAACTGATGCTCCATATCTAGCTCCACCACCACATCGTGGCAAGCGGAATGAGCCGGCATATGTGGTTCATGTGGCTGAGAAGATCGCAGAGCTGAAAGGTCTCACAGTCGAAGAAGTGGCTCAGGCCACAAACGAGAATGCAATGAAGTTATTCAGAATCGAGTTTTAAAAAGTCAGATAAATTGTAAAGGACGCTGCTCGAGTGAGTCAGCGTCCTTTGACGTTGGATTGGTTTGCGAGCGGACTGCTCGCTGAGGGAGAGACGTCCGTGAGGACGTCCCTGGGGGAAGGAACGTTGGTGGGTTGCTGGGGGGGGTGAGACTACCGGTTACCGACGCTGTCGTCCGGTTCCTCACCGTCACCGGACTCGGAGTTGTCCTCGTCGTCCTCGGCAGCATCGTCGACCGACTCGAGCTCGAGCTCCTCCTCGGTCTGGTCGTCGGAGCTCTCGTCACCGTCCGTGGAGTCCACGTCCGGCTCGTTGTCGTTGGAGTCGGCACCTGAGTCGTCCTCGCCGGAACCGTCGCCGTTGAGCTCCTCCAGCATGCCGTCGAGGTTGGCCTCGAAGTCGGTCTCGCCGTCGCCGGACTCGTCCGCGGAACCCGCGGGCTCCTCGTCCTCGTCGGCCTCGAACAGGCAGACCTTCTCGGCCGCGAGGATGAGGCGCTCGCGCAGGGCCACGGTCAGCTTGACCTCGACCTTGGCTGCCTCGGCCACAGCACCGAAGGTCTGGTTGACGCTGGACTTCTTGGCCGGACTCTTCCTCATGCCGAGCAGCTCCTTGACCCTGGCCCGGATCTGGCTGACCGACGGCTCTTCGTCCGGGATGATGCCCAGAACGTTCCGGGCCGTCAGGGTGAAGTGCACGTCGCCGTCGTCGTCGATGACCCAGATCTGCCCCACAGCGAGCTCACCCGGGGCGAGCATGGCCTTCTGGGCCGCCCTGACCAACTGCTTCCACTGCTTCCACGTGATCTTGCGACCCTCGAAGCCATGGTTGCGCAGGGTGGTCATGACCGGGTCAGGATTGTCACGCGACATCATGTGAGCGTTCAGCTCTGTGTCCGGGATGGCCAGCAGCTTTGCCACAGCGTCACGGATCACGTCGGCCGGCGTGTGCTCGAGCAGCCGCTCCTTGCCCATCTCGTTGGTTCCGTACAGGCCGAGCAGCTGTGCCGCCGGGACCTGAGTGGAATGGATCTTGGGCTTGAAGACGTGCATCGGCGCAGCGGTCGTGGAGCTCCTGGCCGTGCGTCCCTGAGACCGAGCGATGTCAGCATCCCCGGCCGGTCGGGCAAACACGACCCCCCAGCACTGCTGGATGGTACACTTCACCTTCTGGCCCGGCTTGGGATCCTCACGAACACCGGCGTCCGAGAGGTAGATCGTCTTGCGATGACCGATAGTGGTCTCGAGCGAGTCCACATCCTTGCCCCTTACCCTGCGGGACCCCTTCTTGAAGGCCAAGTCCATCACCGGATTGCCTTCGATCTCGTTGGCCAGGGGCAAGAACTCCGGCTCCCGCTCGGCGTACCGACAGGCGACCACGTTGGCGATGTCCGCAGGCAGGAAGCGTCGGTTCTCCTCCTTGCCCAGGTGGGCACCGACGTAGACCGGGATGCTCACCCCGGCGTTCAGCTTCAGACCGCGGGCCGACAACAGGTGCACCGGCTTACCGTTGACCTCGATGAACCCGCCAGTCTTCACTTCGGCGGACTCGATGAACAGGAGGTCGTTGCCACGGATCTTCCGTGTGTTGTTGCCACCCAACCTCTCGTCCGGCATGCGGCAGCCGTACCGATGGAAAATGGTGGCGGTATCGTTCCTGAGTGCCTTGGTGTCCTGATCGTTCATGATGTCCTCCTCAGACGTGATTGACGGCCCTAGAAGGACCGATTTCGGGTTTTGTGAACGGTTCTTTCTCTATGCAAGGCAATAGGCAGAGCCTATTAGCCAAGGGGCTAAAATAACACAAATTTCAGACTTTGTCAAGCTTTGACAATAGGAATTTGGCTTGACAAAGCCATTTTTTTATGCTATATTGGCTCCTTGGCAAAATGTCACAAAACCACAAAAATAAACAACGATCCGGCTCTTTGAGCAATAGGTATACTGGAGGATTCAATCATGGCTGATCTTACTCAAGCCCAACAGGATCAGGTCAAGGCTGCGGTGGCGGCCTACCTTCCGGGTCAGGTCATAGACGATCCGGGATGGCAGGTCGGGGAAGACCCGGCCGGAAAGATCCTAAACACCAACACTGGCAAGACCTACCTAACCGATCTGTGCCAGCAGCTCGGGATCGATGATGACACCAAGGAGGCCATCTCGACCCTGTTCGGCGACACCCAGGATGCCTTGGATGACGATGATTACGGCGACACAGCGGACGAGGTCAAAAGGTATCTCCTGGACGAGGACAGCTTCGACAACGAAGCTGATATCAACCAGATGGCCCTGGAGTGGTACCTCAAGGGGATCGTGGACAACGATCCAGCAGTGATCGCTGCCAGGGAAAGGAATGCTGGCGGAGATGCTGCTCTGGCCGCAGCAATCGAGCGGGATCGTCAGCGGGCTGCTGCCCTGAACCAGACCACCGACGACACCCCACCGGAGGAGGAGATCGAGGGCAGCGAGAGTGATCAACGGCCGACACGCCAGTTCGTGACCCCGACACAGCCAAACAGCCCAGGTACACTGCGAAGCTATCCCGGCTACGCGGAAAAGTGGGTAATCATGAAGATGATTATCAACAACCTGAGTCAGGAGTCCTACCGTCGTTCGCTGGAGAGCAATTTGACCAACCTGCTCAAGGCTGGTGGAGCCGGTCACTTCCGGGGCTGGCCCCAACAGATCCGTGATCGAATGACCAAGGACATCGGTGCATATCAACGTGGCCATCACCCCGAACAGCTGGCCGCGGCTGCTGCCGACACCGACAACGCCTAGCACCTTCCCATGATGTCGTTTACGAACGACGTGACCCACCTCTACTCGCGTTTCTGCGAGAACTCCCACACGCTCCACCGCTCAACAGGACTCCTGTTCGAGCGGTGCTTGCTTTTTGAGTAGATTTATCCAGAAAAATTTCTCTTGACCATTTTAAGCTGCGGGTATATACTATGGTCGTCTTTTTCAAATCTTGTAAAAATTATGTCAAATAACGACAATATCGAGCTCATCAAACAGGCTGAGACCAAAGCTGACAGCCAAATCGCCCAAGCTCACGAAACAGCTACTAAGAAACGGAACGAAGTTGATGAGAAAAACTCCGCTAAATTAGCGCAAATTTCCGATAGTTTAAGTTCAGAACGCAGCAGCGTGGCTGATAAGATTCAAAAACAGGCCACTGAATTCAAGGATCAAGTGGCTTCAGAGCTTAAAAAAGATTTGACCAACATTAAAAAGGGTTCAGAGGGACGTGTTAAAAAAGCAGTAACTCTAGTCCTGGATCGGTTCAACGAATATGTCGGTCAGTAAAATGGCAAAAATACAACTTACCGCAGTTAAGGATGTGTACGATGAGGTGATCGACATCCTGCATTCAGATGGAGTGGTGGAGATTGAGCAGATTGAAGCTGAGGAAGCAGAGTTATACCGACCTGATTCTAAGGCCGAGTATTGGCAGACTAACGTCAAGTTTGCCCTGGATTTACTAAATGAGCACAAGGATAAAGAAAAGAAAAGCTTTTTACAAAGTTTGACTGGTGGGAAAACTCCAACTTCAGAAAAAGAAATTAAAGAGTTGGCTCAAAAATTCGATTATAAAACAGTTATTGTTGAACTGGAGAACTTGGATAAAGAGTACAACACGGTTAAAAACCGTATTAGTCAAAACAACAAAGAGAAAAAGACCCTTCGTGAATGGAAAGGTCTACCTATTTTAGAAACGCATAAAATGCGTTTTGTTTCTTTTTATGTCGGAACTGTGCCGGCTCCAAACTACGATCAGTTTAAAAAGGACTGTTTTGATCTGAAAAAACTTGAACTGGTAAAAATTTCTGAAAGTGAGCGGGAGATCCGTTTAATGCTTGTTGCCACTGAAGATTTGGATGAAAAACTAGTTTCTATTTTTGAAACCCATGACTTTAAGCACGTTGAACTTGATCTGGCTGGAGCCAAAAGTATTAGCGAACGGATTGAAAAACTAGAACGGTCCATGGAAGAAGATGAGAAGCGCTTAGCCAGTGTGGTTGAGAAAATTAAGAAATACACTCCACATATTGAAAAGTTTGGTATTTTATATGACTACTTGACCTGGAAGAAAGAGCAGGACGAAGCTTCTCGCAAGGCTTTAGCGACAGCTAAGACAGTAACTTTGGTTGGTTGGACCAGTACAGAAGCTCTTGAAACTTTAAAAAAACATCTTGACACCGTGACTTCAGAATACATGATTGAGGAGCTGCAGATTGGAGAAGATGAGAATATCCCGATCGTGCTACGTAACAGCAAATCAATGGAACCATTTGAGTCTGTAACAGAAATCTATGGTGCTCCGCTATACAATGAACCGGATCCGACCATTTTCCTAGCTCCGTTTTTCTTTGTTTATTTCGGTTTGTGTCTATCAGACGCTGGATACGGGATCTTGTTGGCTGGACTGGCTTTTGCTGCCATTAAGTTCATGAAACCCAAAGGCAGTGCTCTTAAATTGATGAAATTAATGATTTTGGGTGGAGTAGCAACCTTTGTGGCCGGAGCTTTCTTTGGTGGCTGGTTTGGAATCGTTTTAGCTGATCTTCCTGAAGGCGCAATCAAAACCATGGTCGAAACTGTTCGTTTAGTTGACCCTGTGCAAAACCCAATGTCTGTGCTAATTTTGTCCTTAATCCTTGGGTTCTTCCAGTTGATTATTGGAAACCTGATCGATATGATTTGGAAAATTCGTCATGGACAAGCTATGGACGGAATCTTTGGTGGTGGTGTTTGGGCATATGTTCTAGTGGTGATTGGTTTCTGGATCACAGTTAAGGCTGGAGTTGTTCCAGAATCTTTTTCAATGTTTGCTAACATCATGCTCTTGTCAGGAATTGCTGCTTTAGTTTTAACTCAGGGCAGAGAACAGAAAAACATTTTCTTGAAATTCGGTGCTGGACTGGCCAGTCTTTATGGTCTGGTCGGATATCTCAGTGATGTCTTGTCTTATTCTCGTTTACTTGCTCTAGGACTTTCAACAGGAATCATTGCTATGGTAGTAAACTTAGTTGCTGGATTGTTTGCTGGAATGGTGCCGGCATATATTGGCTGGTTGATCTGGATCGTGATTATTATCGGCGGACATTTGTTTAATTTGATTATCAATGTGTTAGGAGCTTTTATTCATGCTGGCCGTTTACAGTTCGTGGAATACTTCCCGAAATTCTTGGTCGGTGGTGGACGCAAGTTCAAACCATTGGTAAAAAATGCAAAGTACATTAATTTGGATCAATATTTTAATCATAAATAATTAAGTTAAAAATAATATGGAATTAGGAATTGCTCTTGCGGTCTTTGGTGCCGCCCTCGCTGTTGGTCTAGCCGGAGCTGGTTCAGCCCTAGGAATGGGTGCTGCCGGACAAGCTGCCAGTGGCGTTGTTTCTGAGGATCCAGACAAGTTTGGAAAAGCTTTGCTTTTCGAGGCTCTTCCAGGAACTCAGGGAATCTACGGATTCTTGGCAGGAATCATGATCCTGCAGAAAGTTGGTTTGCTTGGTGGTGAACTGATTGAACTGTCTAACGGAGTTGGTTGGCAGATCTTATTTGCTGCTTTACCAATCGCCATAACCGGACTTTTTTCTGGTTGGATGCAGGGACGTGTTTCTGCAGCTGGTATCGGAGTTGTTGCCAAACGCCCAGGTGAGTCTGGAAAGGCCATCATTCTTTCAGCTATGGTAGAAACCTACGCTGTGCTTGGTTTGTTGGTTACTATTCTCTTGCTTACCGGTATTACCGTTTAATTGTTATGGCACTTGCTGACATACAACAACATATCAAAAGCAAGGCTGATGATGAGATCACTAAGATCAACACTGCTTCTGAAGAAACTTTGAAGGCTTTGGATAAAGAATGGAAGACTAAACTGACTGAAGAAAAAGAACGACAGCTAGCTGAGATTAACCGTGGAGCTGAGGCTAAACTGACTCAGGCCAAATTTAAGATTCGAGAGAAAGTAAACTCAGAGAAACTTAAAGCCCGCCAAACTCAGATTGATCAAGTTTATCAAGGAGCCCTTAAAGCTTTGGGTGACCTGTCTGATAAAGACTACACAGCTTTAATGGAAAAACTTCTCAAGCCAGTCAAAGGAACAGCTGGGACATTATTGACT
>CAYZPO010000051.1:0-7467 GCA_964480695.1 uncultured Gammaproteobacteria bacterium
TAGGAGATTTTTGGTTTGTTTAAATAACCTTAAATTACCTGAATTAAGCTAATTTAAGGTGAGAAATGCTTGACAGGACCCTTAGGCCATGCTACATTTAACACCTTCATCCGCGTGAGTAGTGGAAAAGAGAAACCTGGTACCGCTGATGGTATTAGGCGGTCCGGCGCAGGACCAGCTCTTATTTCAGAAAGCGCACAACAAAGGAGTGAGAGATGAAGAAGTTGGTTCTTTACATCTTGGGAGAAAAACGAGAAAACCTAGTCATCCTGTGGGCACTGCTCACCCTGGCCGTTCTGGGTGGACTGGTCGTATTTTCGATTGGGCCACTGATGCTGGGTCTGCCCGGCTGGACGATCGGCGCCCTCTACGTCAGCGTGGCCTGGCTTCTGGGTAACACTATCGGAATCGGTATCGTCACAGTTCGTTCACTCCAAACCGGAGGGCTCGAACTCATGATGACCAGAGCCGTGGCCGTGGCTGCCCGGCGTCTGACCAACCCGAAACCAGAAGAAGAGGAAATGACCAACCAGCAGGTGGCCGACGACCTGGTCTGGGAATACGTCCATAGCGTCATCTGTCGAGACGACCCGGAACATCCCATGGCGGTTCTGCAGGAATTCCTGCAAGAGCGGTCACTGTCAGAAGGCCTGCTGGTTCGCCTGGCAGAGTGGCTCGACAACTTCTACCCCGCGTATCGACAGCCGTCTGACCAGCGCTGGCATCAGGTCTTGCGGGAATATGCTGTGGAGCTGACCTGCATCGTAAACAACGGACAGGTCACTACCTGGATGGCGACCTGGGGAGATGACATAATCAAGACTACGGCCCAGGGAATGCTGGACCAGCTCAAGCGCAAAGAGCGCCATATACCCATGGTGTGCTATTACAGCTGGACGCGACCGGACATCGAGGAAATCGAGGCAGCGTTCGTGGCCCGCCTGGCCCACCTGGCCGAGCACGGCATGGGTGTGTCGGGTACTGATGCTATCCAGAATGCGAGCCAAGTGGCTCAGGAAACCCCGCCGGATCCGAACTACGAAATCCGATTCGTACTCCAGGGCCTGGAGATCATCGGACGACGGATCGCCAAGGCTTGTGGAAAGATGCGCTTCACGTCCATCAGTCCCGCCAAGTCGCAGATCAGCATCGCTGGCGCCCGAATCGCTCTGAGTGTTGGCTATCTCAAGTCAGTCTACCACTTCATCAGTCGCGATCCCGGATGGAAAACGTGGAGCCGGAGACCGGAGCAATTCCTTGACCCATTCTGGGATCGTGGCGTCCTGTCCGAAGACATCCTGACACAGATGGTGGAGTGGACCGAACAGCGGGAAGAAGATCCCGAAGGATACCAGCGGCTCTGGATCTCAGTCCTCCGACAGCAGGCGGTCTACCTTGTCTGCATGAGCGGCAAGGGGCTGACCGATTGGATGAAGGATTGGCCTGACGGCCTAGTTCAGAAGGCTGCCCGACGGCTTCACAACAACATCGAATCCGGCCGATCCCGACCTCTGCCCGACAACAAGCACCAGCAACGGCTCGCTGCGCTGGCTGACGGCACGTCCGAATAAGGAGGGGCCGATGTCAGACAAGAAAAAAAGTCTACTGCCGGTGAGAGTGGTTAGGTCGCTAACCCGAAGAGGGCGACCCGAGGGCGAAGTAACACCCTCTGAAAGATTGGCTGGCTTGGCCAGAGTCGCTTTCACCTCAGCCACCTTCCGTGCACGCCTGGCGGCAGCCGAGCGGCTCCGCGGTGCCAACGGGGAATGGTGCCCCCTGGACAGAAACGGGCGACGAATTCTCGCATTGGTCCCTGAGATCAGGGAATTCGTGCCCCATGGCCATGCCATCATCGTTGACTGTGGTGACCTGCGCATGTGGGGAACCCTAAGACGCGGATTGCAATCCTACAACATGACTGGCCCTTTAACACAACCCGAGGTTCGCCTCTGGGGCCCGAGCATGTTCATGTTGGGTAGAGGAGTGACCACAGTTGTGGTCACGCCAGGCCTGGTCCTGAATCTTCACAAGGAAAGCAATGTCGTCTCCCACAACCTCGAAATCGACCTACGTAGTACCGGGGTTCTGGAATTCGATCTATACAACGGTCTCTACTGGATGAAGTTCACCTTCGATGACCCCAGGCTGTTGACTTTCGAGGGGGGTTCGAAGAACCATTTCGACAACCCCATGACCAAGGTCACAGGGGACGACCTGATCGATATGGAGCGCGAGCTCAACCCAGCTCGCAAACGTCTCCCACGATCCTAACAACAACGAGGTCGGTGCCATTCTGCGCGCCGACCTCGTTTCTCTTTTCAAAAACAAAATAACGCCCTTACGGGCGTCATTCCCTACAGCAGGACTTTTTGCTCTGGGCCTTTGGGGCGTTCTTTGTCAGACCAGATGGAAACTTCACCGTAAACACCGTCGTAGCCTGGGCGGATGTGGATGTTACCAGTACGCATGCGGTCTATTGCTTCAGCGAGTCGTTCGTTGAATTTTTTTATTTCTGAAATCGGGGTGTCGAGCAGAATCTCGAACTCTCTGCCGAGTTCGTCAGTTGCTCGACCATACATTTCCTGGACTTTCTTCGAGCTTGTAGACTTAACCCCATTTACCTCAGCCATGATCACATCCAAAGGAACGATTGATTTATACGGAATGCGATCTGTTGGCAAATCGTCGCTCCTACGATCCGCGATCTCGATCACTCGATTCCAAACACCAATTACCATTGGCTTCTTACACTTCGGACAGTTCCCGCCTAGCTTCTTAGTTTTGTCAGGTTCACACCAGAACTCACACTTACGACAACCATCAGCATGATACATCCCTTCCTCAGGGTAAAATTCAATCGTGTATAAAAACTTTTCTTTGTCCTGCTCTTTGAAGATACGAACAAACTCGTCATAGTTTGGATCTTCAATCTCAAACACATTGGCCTCTCGACCAAGCTTTGGCAGAGAGTGCGCGTCTGAGTTCGAAACTAAGACAACTTTGTCGAGCCCGCTCAAATGCCAATTCATGGGCGGATCGCTGGACAATCCGGTCTCGACCGCGTAAATATACGGCGTCATTTCACCAAAGCACTCTTCGATACTGTCGAACCCAGACTTGGAACCAAAGATGGCGTACCATGGTGTCCAGGCATGCGACGGAATCATGATCACTCGCTCATCAATGTCTTTCAAAATTTTATACAGCTCTTCAGAATCAATACCCAGAATTGGTCGGCCGTCAGACTTCAGATTGAACTCACGACGCTCCAGCTCTTTGTTAATTTTCTCAGACACTTCGATCGAAGGCGACATGATATTATTATGAATCCGCCGACAGCGGTCGCCTTTTTTGTAAATCTGAGCTACCTCGGTCGACAACATAAACCAAGTACTCGAACTGCCATCCTTGAGACGATACATTCCAGGTCGATCTTCAACGAGCAAACTTTTGATATCAGAAAAAACAGCCGGATGAGTCCAATCCGGAGCGGCAATCACATTAATTCCTTTGATCTCACACCACTTGGCAATATTGGGTAGCGTCAGCTCCTTCGAGCACGCTCGAGAATACCCAGAATGAATATGCCAGTCAGTGATCAGTCTCATAAAAGTTTTAGATAATCGATTCCGAGCCAAGCCACGTCAGTATCTGTCATTTCCCCTTTACGCGCCTGCTCAATAAAATCTTCAACAGTCTTCTCAATCACTTCAATAAACTCATTTTCATCAGGCTGTGGTTCAGATATTTTCTTACAGTTCCTGGCCACAAAACAATGTCGAAACCCGGTCACATACCCTGACATAGGAATACTGGCCACATGTTCTAACTCGCCTTCATGCCCAGTTTCTTCCAACAGCTCTCGAGCACAAGCCGTAGCCGGGTCCGTATCCTCATCCATACCTCCCCCAGGCAATTCATCATAAATTACTTCTGGACCAGGACGAAATTGTCTGGCCAAAATAACTTTGTTGTCTTCGGTTAAAGGTAAGACACAGACCACGCCACTAGAACCGACTAGAGTATAGTCCGCCTCCCGACCATCAGGCATACAATAAACTCGGTGGACTAACCCCCGGTGTCCAACCTTTTCTTCTTTCTCTGACAATTTTTTCCAGTGCTCGATCATGCTGATCGTTTTTTATAAATCTCTTCTGCAACTTTAAACTCTTCCGGTGTGTTACATCCCACACACTCCTCAACCGGAATGTTGACTGTATTAACTCGATCATTATTTTTTATTGCCATTTCGATCAGGTCAGTTAGATAAAACTCCCCTTGCGCATTCTCTGATCCAACTTGGTCAATGTGACTCCAAAGCCATTTGGAATCGAACAGAAAAAAAGCTGGATTTATTTCTTTTACTTCAAGCTCGGCCTCAGAGCAATCCTTAGCCTCGCGAATGGCTACCACATTACCGGCCTCACCACGTAAAATGCGTCCAAGGCGAGAGAAGCAAGAACGCCAGCCTTCATAATCTTCAACGACCCCCACAGCCATCGTGATCGCGACTGGATCTTCCTGGTGACGAGCAAGCAGTCTCTGAATTGTCTCTGAAGAAACCAACGCGCAGTCTCCATAAAGCACCAGAACCGCATCTGAGTCCTCAGATAATTCGCGGGTACTAATCACAGCATGGGCTGTTCCTAGTTGTTTCTCTTGCAAAACACAATCAGTCCGATTCTTAACATGTTCAACCAAATCTTCACCACCGTGTCCATAAACAACGACCGGCTTGGTCTCAACATCGCTATTTTCAACCGCATCCAGCAAATGATCAATCATTGGTTTGCCAGCTAAAGGCAGCATAGCCTTTTGAATCTCGGCTCCCATGCGCTTGCCTTTGCCAGCGGCTAAAATAACAACTCTAATATTCATAATATAAGCTTATTTATAGCCGCTCTATTGTACCTTGTTCTCCAGAATTGTTCAAAGCCTTTTCACAACCCAGCCAAAAACCTTGACAAATCTACAACAAAATGATCTGATGGATATATAGAAGTGTTTATGTTTAAACCAACTCGCCAATCTGTGGGGATGGCGGAAGGTTTAGGAACACTCAACCCAATTGGCGGAGGACGAGAAGTGCTGGACACTCTCTTGAATTCACAAGCTGGAGATCAAGAACGTGACCAAGCTGTAAATCATCTAAGAGTTGCTCTTGATTCGCTCAAGGTCGAACTCGAAGCTTGGTAAAAAATGTATGTCCATCTGGCCTAAGGTTGAACACGGGGGACACGCCATCCAACATGTTATTACTCGACCTCGAGTCAGAGTAACTGCTGCTTGTTATTTATCTGGCGTTCGGTCTCCTTTACATGTCCATCCGCATCATGACCAGTGTGTGATCCTGGCTGATGGAACACTAACGATCACAACCGATCAGGACAATAAAACAATTAATGCAGGCGAGGCTGTGATCATTCCTGCTGGCCGAGCCCATGGCTTTGAAGGTGGAACCGAAGAGACGCGGTTCCTTTCTGTTTTTCTGGGAGACGGAGCTGAAGTTGAGGGCAAGACAACACTGCCGGAAAAAATTAGCAAACTGCTTGATCCAAATAAAAATCGACACGAAAAATTGGTTGAGACTTTCTTGTCACCAGAACACGCTGGTGAGATTGAGGACCTGAGCAAGTCTGAGCGTGACACCCTGACCTGGGTCGTGGACCGTTTGCTTAAGCGAATTGAAACCGGTCGACTAAAAGAAATGGACAGAATTACTAACACCCCGCGCAAGACTCAAAAAATTCAGGCTTGGCAAAAAGATAACTCTTTGTTTCTGTGGGGTGACGTTGTCCGGATGTGTATCTCACTCACTCTCAAGCGTGGTGCTGGCACTTCCCCTGATTACGTCCAGCTAAGTGACATCGATATTCACTTCCCGTCAATGCAAAAGTTGCCGAAGGTGGAAACTCTAAACTGATAACCGACAACTGAAAACTACTAACAGCCCGAGGCTGTTTTTTGATTTTAAAAAGACGAAGCCCCTCCACCGCAGACGCGGGAAGGGGTATCAAAGGAGAGTGCCGGTCATTCAGTCGACCGGGATGACGTGTCGACTCCTGACCATGATGTTGTGAGTGAAGGTGGTGCCCGACTCGAACGATGACAGGTTTACCTCCACCACATTGAACTTAGAAGAGGTCTCTTCAGGGCGAACCATCTGCATCCAAGCCTCAACTGGCTCGGACTGACCCAGGATGTAAGGACTGCAATCCGTTACGAACCGCCCCCCGCTCTGTCCAACCAGCTGCACTGCCTCGAGCAGGCTCATGGGGCACTGATCTTCCTCTAGCCGGGTCTCGAGACCATCACTGGACGTCAGCGAAGTGAAGACCACATACCGCTTCAGAGGTCGGCCGCGCTCGTCATGCTGCACTGGCTGACCGTCCGGCCAAGACAGGGGCTCGTCAGCGCGGTCATCAGTTTTGATCCGCACTCGACCTGCTTCGACCAACTTCTGCACAGAAACCGTGGTGTCGATCAGGGCGACGTGCTCGAACTCTTGGGTCAATGGCCAGTGTACGGTCAAAGGCCACAGAGCACCATAAGGACCTTTGGCCCTTCGAGAACTACCATCCGGCCAGACCGCGAACTGCGACAATCCCAAAGTGCCGACCAGGCGCGCGATCTGCTCGCTGACGTCAATGATCCGAGCTAGAGAGTGCGGATTCTCGTCGAGCAAATGCCCGTCCAAGAACCGTTCCATTAACCGCCGCCTAATGAACTCGGGATCCCCGGGCTTTGCATGTCTCATGCGCCTGATGATTCTTTCCAACTGAGCCAAGGAAACAGTTGCCTCACTCATTACAAGGCCTCCAACAGCCTGATCCACCTGACCTATCACAGAATGATACGACAGGATCCACAGACACCTGGATTAAAGGAGCTAAACTGAGCTAGTCCCAGCCAGCTCACCTTCGCATCTTGTCAAAACCAAACCCAAAAGTCAATTGACCAAATAAAAAAATTGAGTGGAATGAACTCGGCACCTACCTACTCTCGCCCAAAGGACTACCATCGGCCCTGGTTGGCTTAACTGCTGTGTTCGAGATGGGAACAGGTGTACCCCAACCGGAAAGAGCGCCGAGATCACTCAACTCAATTTTTAACATTAGGTAAAGAAATGTGCTTATTAAGCGGTTGTAAAACTGGACCAATTAGTACTCCTCGGCTGAACGTGTTACCACGCTTACACCTAGAGCCTATCAACCTGCTCATCTCGCAGGGGTCTCATAAAGAAAGTTAATCTTGGGATCGGCTTCGCGCTTATATGCTTTCAGCGCTTATCCGAACCGAACGTAGCTACCCGACAATGCCCTTGGCAGAACAATCGGTACACTAGAGGTTCGTCCATCCCGGTCCTCTCGTACTAGGGACAGGTTCCCTCAACTTTCAACGCCCGTGGTAGATAGGAGACCGAACTGTCTCACGACGTTCTGAACCCAGCTCGCGTACCGCTTTAAT
>CAYZPO010000052.1:0-7366 GCA_964480695.1 uncultured Gammaproteobacteria bacterium
TTACGCTTGGCAGGTTTCCTTTTCTTCGCAGGCTTACGCTTGGCGACCTTACGTTTAGCTGGCTTACGCTTAGCTACTTTCCTCTTGGCTACCTTCCTTTTCGCAGGCTTTCGCTTGGCTGGCTTGCGCTTAGCTACCTTTCTCTTCTTAGCAGGTTTGCGCTTAGCAGGCTTTCGTTTCTTTTTTGCTGGCATATTTTTTTCACCTCCTTTCATTTTTAAGATAGTGCAATGAGAAATAAATTCCTCCTCACAGTTTAAAAAAAATCGACCTGCACTAATTATAAAACAAAAAAGAAAATAAAAAAATAAGAAACTAAGAAAATAAATTGTAAACTTGAGAAATTATTCAACAATGTCGACTGGAGTTCCAGTGTCTGCAAAGTTATAAATCCATTCCGCATCTGTGGTTGAGGCATTAACACAACCATGACTCATGCGTTCACCAAAATTATTGTGCCATGGTGCCGAGTGAATGTAGTAATGATTTTTAAACATTAGATTCCAAGGAGTGTTGCCCATGGAATAATTTTCTGGATTGCCAACCCCGTAACTGCAGGTGTAATCAACAATTGGTTTTTTGGCTAAAACTGAATGATTTCCGAGTGGGGTCGGGAACCAGGTTGTTCCTGAACTAATGAAAAATGATGTTGCGAGCAGACCCTGTTCGTAAGCAAACAACCGTTGGTCAGAGATATCAACTATAATGTGTTTGTCATTGTCAGGGCCTTCAAGTCGGTTGGCAGGAACAGAAACTATTTCATCTTGACCATCATGATCTAAGTCAGTTACAACAATATTGTAAACACTTTCATCAACAGAAAAACTTGTTAATGTGCTAACAATTTTATCCACAGTTGCTACTTTATTTTCGTAAACATTGTAAAAAGTTTTTTCTTTATTAGTTCCAGTTGCACGATAAGTAACTAATTTGTTTATTCCGTTTTCATTTTCGATCACAACGTTAACACCGCTTGAGTCTGTTGCATCGTACGCAAAAAATTGTTGATCAAGTTGCCAAGAGTTGTTAAACCATTCCCAAACACGAACGTGCGGCCCACCAGTTGGACCAGGAGCAGTTATGATTTCTGACACGCCGTCATTGTCAACGTCACCGCAAGCAACGTTAACTCCACCACGAAAGTTTTCGTCGTAAGCAAAGAAACCGTTATTAAATTTCACGTTGCCATAATTATCAAAGACACGAACCTGAGCGCCACCACCGTATTGTGTTCCGGTAACAATCTCGGCTGGACCGTCTCCGTCTAGGTCACAAGCTGCGACCGTGATCCCGCGACCAAAGTTGTCAGCGTAAGCCAAAAAACTAAAAATTTCTGATCCATCCTGTCGCAGCACGCGCACTCGCGGATCATTGCCTAAACCGTGTCCGACAAGCATCTCCGGCACACCGTCGGTTCCAAGGTCAGCCACCGCGATCGTGCCTCCACCTGTGTTGTTGGTGAGTAAAATTTCTGCGGTCCGCAAAACCGCTCCGTTACTGGAGTAGGTTGTAATTGGCAATGATCGCACCTGGGCAGCCCAAAGAGTCGAGGCTCCTACACCCAAGATACAGGTCGAGCAAAGTATTACTACTAGCAGTTTTTTCATAATAGATACAGGATAACAAACTCTTGACTTTTTGTCCCTGTTAGTATATCATTAGAGCCACTTTTAGAGTTACGGGCCCGTAGCTCAGTTGGTAGAGCACCTGCTTTGCAAGCAGGGGGTCAGGAGTTCGAGCCTCCTCGGGTCCACCAACCTAATTAAAAAACCGACCTGGTTAGAGGTCGATTTTTTGTTTTGATTAATTTTGACTTTGGCACTCAGCTTGCCAGTTTCGTGCTGCTTCTAATATTTCTTCAGGCGGCGTGTATTCTTCAAATCCGGCATAAGGGTCATCAATTGAAATACTTAATAGATTGGAATTGTTATCACGATTATCTGTACCCAATAACAGGAGATCTGTACACGAAGGATCGGCTCGATGATCATAAATTCTGGCCAGAATAATCAGTCGGCCATTGTCATATCCTAGAGCATGTAGTTGTGGTATTCCTTCGCCAAGATAAGAAAAAGAACCTTCTTGATCATGAGTGGCATGATATAATCTTTCGAAATTATGATTATCCATGTAGTATCGGTAGACGCTCATTTCTATATCTCCTTCTGGTGTTCCGTATCCACAACACGGAGCATAAGTGGTGAAATAAACGATGTTGCTATCAGTTGGATCAGTAACTACATAATCTTCGATATATTGGTCTTCGCCCAATACTTCTAGATTTTTTGTGGCCAGATCATGATCAACCCAATCAAAGGCACCAATTCCTCCGAGTTTCATTATCTCACCAGTAGTCATTCCTTGTTCAGTTATTTCAGTCTGAGATTCCAGACCCACCTCTTCCGAATCTTCGGTTTTGTTGGCCAAAGTAAAAATGACCACGATCACGATAATAACGATCAAAAAGATTAAAGCTCCGCTAGGGAATTTTCTTTTTCTGGTGGCGCTGGTCATGATTTCTTCAGACATAATTTTTAATTGACTTTGTTGGGGATTTTTTTGTTGTTTAAAAAGGTGATAATATTTTTGGCTGCAACTCGACTCATGGCTTGGCGGGCTTCGATTGTGGCCGAGGCTGTGTGCGGAGTCAGAATGACGTTATCGAGCTTGCGCAGTTCGTGCGTGTCAGAGAGGTCGCAGTCAATTGCTGGTTCACATTCATATACATCAAGCCCGGCGCCAGCGATCTGGCCCTTCTCGAGTGCCTTGGTCAGAGCCAACTCATCGACCACAGGACCACGCGCGGTGTTAATCAAGAAAGCGGTTTTTTTCATTGCCTTGAGTTCTTTGGTTGAGATCAAGTGACGGGTTGCTGGGAGCAGAGGAACATGAAGCGAGACAAAATCAGATTCTTTGAGCAGCTGCATCTTGCTGCGATATTTGGCCTTGTATTTTTTCTCCAGCTTAGGGTTTCGTTTTATGTCGTTGTATAGGATTTTGAGCCTAAAGCCATCGTGGAGTCGATGGATTAAGTTTGTTCCGATTAGTCCACCACCAATTACACCAAGGGTTTTACCGGCCACATCTTGTCCCAGAAACATTTTTGGTCCCCAGCCGTGATACTTGCCAGCGCGGGTAAATTTGTCGACCTCGATTAAACGATGGGCCAGAGCAAAGATCAGAGCCACGGCGTGCTCGGCCACGGTTTCAGCGACCTCTAAACTCGGGGTGTTGGTCACGACAATGTTGCGCTTCTTAGCTTCGTCAACGTCAACGTTGTTAAATCCAACCGCATAGTTAGCGACCATTTTTAGTTGTGGTCCAGCGGCTTCGAACACCTGTTTGTCCATTCGCTCGGTCAGGAGTGAGAGGATGATGTCAGCTCCCTTGACCCGACGCAACAGCTCGGCACGAGGAATTTTTCGATCTTTTTTATAAATACTAAGTCGGATGTCCTTGTGTTTGCGTAACATTTTCAAACCTTCATCTGGAATGTCGCGGGTAACGAATATTTTTGTTGTTGGCATATCTATGTGTAGCGGAACCCTTTAGGGTTCCATTTCGATATGGAAGGCTAAAGCCTTCCGCTACATTTTAGTTACTTTTATCTTCTTTAATTCTTGAATCGGTGGAACGCGCTTCAAGATTCCGTTCTTAGCTCCGATCGAAGAGATCACGGATTGAGCGTTCAATGTTCCGAACTGCAATGCCCGCGGAATGTCATCGTTCTTCATCAACGAGGCCACAAATCCAGAACCGAAAGCATCGCCAGCACCAGTGCGTGACACGACTTTGGATTTTCCAGCTTTGGCAAACCAGCGTTCATCTCCCAAACAGGCATAACTACCATTGGCTCCATCTGTGATGAGCAAGACCATGTTGTGCTTGGTAAAAGCACGAGCAATTTCTTCGATCTGTTTTTTTCCAGTCAGAGCTGAGGCCTCTTCCAGGTTCATATTTAGAACAGATAGCATTGGCAACAATGGAGCAAAGGCGCGATATCCTTTAGCGATTTCATTCATTCCAGGATTGTAAGCGACCTGGATATTTTTTCGATGAGCTTCTTTAACAATATTTTTGACCAAAGCCAGGTTGCCGCCCAGAGAAGTGATATAAATCCAATCAGCTTTGAGCTTGTTCCACGGAATGTCTTTGTCTGAAAATGTGGCGGAAACACCGCGATGAACCAGGATTGTGCGTTCGCCGGTTGAGGCAGTCAGGATAACAGAGTAGGCAGTCTCACCGTTTTTAACTTTGCGAATTAAATTAGTCTTGATTTTGTGTTGTTTGAGTTCGTCAATCAGGCCGCGACCAGGGGAGTCGTCTCCGAGACGAGCAACTGTGGCTGTGTCAAAACCAAGAGCAGCGAAAGCAGCTCCAGCGTTGGTAGCTCCACCACCAGTAGTCAGAACCATTTGGTCAACCTCTATCTTTGATCCCAAGGCAACACATTCAAAAGCTCCGGTTTTAGATTTCGGAGTGCGCAAAATTTTAAAGTCGTCGGACAGCAAAAAGACATCGCGAGTGGCTGAACCAATAGTAATTACATCGGGCATACGCAGGTTTCTTTTTTATTTTTGGCATGTTTACGCCAGAGAGTAATAAAGCGCAAATAATTTTGAGCGATCTGTTCTACGGCCTCAGCTCGTTTGATTTTTTTGTCACGGTAATCTTCTAGTGGTTTGAAGAAGATAGTTCGTCCGATGGCAAAGCCATTGACCAGTCCGCTAGCTGCGGCCGTTTTGATCCACAGGTTTACTTGTTGTTTCTTAGCGCTACGTCCGAGGACGATGATGCCTACAGCTCGTCGTTGGCGACCGTTTCTGATCACAGCTGAAATTTTCTCCCAATCTTTCTTAGTTTCAAAACCAGTGATTTTCCAAACGTCTGGTTCAATCCCAGCTTTATGGATTTCCTTTGTTGCTTTGACCATGAGATCAGGACGAACTTTCTGATCGAATTTATGTTGATCACCATTCACTTTTTTGAGCTGAGCTTCAGTTGGAGGAATAAGAACCTCAAGCATTAGGCGTAAAGCACTTTTCTCGCAAAAATTGCTTAACTTTTTTAAGCGCTTGAGTTGAATCGCATTATCCTTCTTGTTAGCTGGATTGTAACGAATCAGAACTTTAGCAAAAGTCGGGTCATATTTGTCTAAGTGTTCTCCGAACTTGTTTCCGAATTCAAATTTAAAAATCTGTTGCCCGCTCTTTTCTACTGGTATGGCAAAGTTGTACTGTTTTTTTATAGCCTGATTGATGATCGGAGTACCGAACTCTTCATCAATCAGAATTCCCAAACAGGCTGGACAGTGGCTCTGTTTCATGGCTAGTTCAAAGGCTTCAAAAACCATCTTCTTGTAACTTGTAACCTGCCTGTCCACCGAAGCCTTGGTGGAGGTGGATGACTTGCCGACTAACTTCTTAGCAAAAGTCGATCGGTGATCAAAGGGCAAGATATAAAGTGGGCAAACGTAACCTTTCATATATTTAGAGTGCTTTTGGTTTTATCGTTTTATGTTTTTTCAAACGAGTGTTGAGCTGACCGCGAGTAAGCAGACCAGGCTGCGGACCAACTTTCTGAATCACAGAAGCCGAGTTAGCGTTACCCCAGCGAACAGCATCATTGACTTCTTTGCCAGCAAGCAGACCACTTAAGAAACCAGCACTAAACGAGTCGCCGGCTCCGGTCATTTCTTTTACCTTGGCCGGAAAGACGCGGCAGTGAGTAACATGAGTGCCATCAAAGACGTAAGTGCCATTGGCTCCATCAGTGATAACAATCGTATCTGGCCCAAGCTTCCACAGGCGATGGATCAGATATTCAATTCCGTCTTTGCGAGTATGGTTGGCTAGAACTTTGGCTTCGCGTTTGTTAACAATCAGGACATCACATTTAGCGATCAGGTCAAAAAGAACTTTTTTCTTTTCTCCGAGCTGAATCGCACCAGGATTGATCGCTAATTTCACCCCGTCTTTTCTGATATAGCTGATTACTTGTCGGTACATACTTTCGTATCGATCTCCTAGTTCACCAATATAAATCCATTTTGGTTTTTGGATTTTTGGTAAATGATACTGGTGGGGTTGGTGGCTGGCCAGAATAGTACGTTCACCCTGGAAGTTGATCACAGCAGAATAACTAGATGGCTTACCCTCAACCATTTCGATATAACGCGTATCAACCTTTTCGTGTTCTAGTTTAAGTAGAGCCATGTCTTTTGTGTCATCATCACCCATAACACTATAGATGGCAGTTTTGTATCCTAAGCGGGAGACACCAACAGCCACGTTCGGAGCGCTGCCTGCGATCTGTTCTTCAAAATCTGTAACCGGGATTTTTGATCCGTAGGACAAACAGAGCCAGCCTTCCTGTTTTTTAAGTTTGGTTTTACGGCTTGAAGGTAGGGTGACAAAGGTGTCGAGTTTAATATCGCCAATGGTGATCAGGTCGTACATATTATTTTTTCTTTTTTAAAACGCGGTAAACTGCTTTGACAATGTGTGGGGCAGTTAATCCGAAGTGGTCTAGTAATTTTTGCGGAGGGCCAGACTCTCCGAATCTATCCTTGATGCCGATACGCTCGAATGGGGCAGGGCAGCAGTCGCAAAGCACCTCAGACACAGCACTACCAAGCCCACCGACAACCATGTGCTCTTCGGCTGTGACAATGGCGCCGGTTTCGCGTGCAGCTTTGATAATCGCTTTGGTATCGATCGGTTTGATCGTGTGCAGGTTGATCACTCTGGCGTCAATCTTGTTTGCTCGAAGTTGTTCAGCTGCCTTCAAAGCTTCGTACACAATCGGGCCGCAGGAGATAATCGTTACGTCTTTGCCTTTGCGGAAGGTCTCGGCGCGACCGACTTTGAATGGAGTCGAACGTGTAGTGAAAACAGGGGACTTCTCGCGAGCGAACCTGATGTAAACTGGTCCTTTGATTTTGGCTGCAGCGATTGTGGCCTTCTTTGTCTCGACCGCATCACATGGTACGAGCACGGTCATGTTTGGTAGGACGCGCATGAGCGAAATGTCTTCCAGCATCTGGTGGGTAGCGCCATCAGGTCCGACTGAGACGCCAGCATGAGCCCCAGCAATCTTTACATTAGTCTCTGACAAAGCAACACAAGTTCTAATCTGCTCATAGTTGCGTCCTGGTGAAAAAGCGGCATAGCTAGAAATAAAGGGTACTTTATCGACCATGCTCATCCCGGCACCCATAGCAGCTAGTAACTGCTCGTGAACGCCCAGTTGTACAAAACGGTCTGGATACATTTCCTTGAACGCTTCAGAGCGAGTCGATTCTGTCAGGTCTGCACAGAGAACTACAACATTCTTGTCTCGCCGACCAGCTTCAACCAACCCTTCG
>CAYZPO010000053.1:0-7318 GCA_964480695.1 uncultured Gammaproteobacteria bacterium
TGTTTAGTTGATTTTTAATTTATGCCGCAGTTAACAGAAAAACATTTTTATCAGTACGTCAAATGTCCGCTTTGGCTTTATTTTGATGAGCACGAGGAAGAGAAGCGGTTGCATGATCCGTTGTTAGATCGGTTGCAGGATGATGGATTGTTGGATGATAAACATCGTGAGCTGCTGGACGGTCGTGATTACGCTGAGATCGAGATCGAAGATATTGAAGAAGCGTTTGTGAAAACGATTGAGTTAATGAAAGAAGGGGTGCAAACGATATACCATGGTGTGCTAGTCAAAGGTCACTGGGTTGGTCGACCGGACTTGCTGGAGCGGGTTGAGGGTCGTTCTGGATTCGGTGATCATTATTATGTGGCCTGTGATATTAAGCGAGGTCGGAAGTTGCGTCGTGAGTATATGTTCCAGGGCGCGTTTTATGCTGAGCTGTTGCGCATGGTGCAGGAAACCAAACCGGTCCGTGGTTATGTTTTGAATCCAGAGGGAGAAGTGACGTCATATGAGATCGAAGAGTTTGAACACGAGTTTCATTTGTCCATGGACGAGATTGAACGGATTCTGGTTGGACGCAAGCCAGCTCACTTTGTGACTTCTGGTTGCAAACAGTCACCTTGGTTTGATGAGTGCAAGCTCGAGGCTGTGAACTGTGATGATGTGTCTTTGTTGAATCGTATTTATGAAAGTGAAATTACGGCTCTGCGTCGGGCTAGAGTAAATAACATCCCAGCTTTGGCTAAAATGAATTTGGTTGATTTGGAGAAGAAGGTTTCGGGAATTTCAACTGAACGCTTGGTCTTCTTGCGTGATCAGGCTACGGCCCTGGTTAATCAAAAACACATGGTGGTTAAGCCAGTGTCTTTTCCTGAGTTTAAACAAGAGCTTTACTTTGATATAGAAGCGGATCCGTTGCGCGATGTTGATTATCTGTTTGGAGTGCTCGAAGTTGAAGGTGAGAAGTCGACTTATCATTCGTTTGTAGCTAAGAAACCAGAAGATGAAAAGAAAGCTTGGAAAGATTTTGTTGAATTTATGCGTTCACGTGCTGGTTTACCGGTTTATCATTATGGTTGGTACGAGGTTGAGGTGTTACGTCGGTTAGGGCAAAAGTACGATACTGATTCTGAGACTTTAGAAAAAATTGAAAGGAGCATGGTCGACCTGCTTCCAGCGATCCGCGACAGTATTATTTTGCCATTGTATTTTTATTCGCTTAAAGACATTGCTCAGTACATTGGATTCAAGTGGCGTCATCCTGAGGCTTCTGGTCCGAATTCAGTTTTGTGGTACGAACAGTATCAGAACAATCGACGCAAGACTTCTTTTATGAAAGATATTTTGGAGTACAATGAGGACGATGTGCGAGCAACGTGGATTGTTAAAAAATGGATGGAGCAACAAGAGGTATGAAACGAGTCATTCCGTTAATAATTTTTCTCGTCGCCTTTGCTGGCGCGTTTTTGTATTTGGAATGGGTAGAGGAACCAGTGGTGGAGAAGGTTGAGGTTCCAGAGATCAGCTTCGAGGAGGTTCAAGAGCCCGAAGGGAGTGACACCCGTCAGAGTGTTACTTTGCAAGAACAAAATAACGTCCTTACGGACGTCACTCCCGACGAAGTTGAACTAGTCGAACCTGATCCGATAATCGAATTCAATCTCGCTATCCCTTGGACTCCGCAAGCGCCACACGCAGTTTGGGATCATCGAGATCAGGAGGCGTGTGAAGAAGCTTCGATCTATATGGTTGATCTTTATTATCAGGGCGTCAGTTCTGGCCTGGTCGATCCGGATACAGCAGGCGCAGCAATCCAAGAACTTGTAGACAAGCAGATGGACATGTTCGGTTACTTTGAAAGTACAACCGCAGAGCAAACAGCTCAGCTCGTGGAAACGTATTATGGTTACTCGACAGAGTTGCTTCAAGAACCCACGATCGACCAGATCAAAGATGAGATTCTGGCCGGTCATCCTGTTGTGGTTCCCATGGCTGGACAAGTTTTGGCGAATCCATACTTTACGCCGCCAGGTCCGGAGTATCACATGCTCGTGATTAAGGGCTTTACTGAAGAGGGGTTTATTACCAATGATCCAGGAACTCGGCATGGGGAGAACTGGTTGTACGAGTACGATCATTTTATGAATTCGATTCACGACTATGTCGCTGATGACATTTTGTCTGGCAAGAAAGTTGTAATCGTGATACAAAAGTAATATATGGATTATTTATTAGGAGCAGCCCTTGGGACACTTATCGCCTTTGTTTTAGCGATTCCAGCGCTCTTGGTCGAGATATTTGATCGAAAGCATAAACGCAATCTCCCACTCTTGGTCGATGTGCGCGTGCTTTGGGGCAAGAAGTTCAGTCACCCAGAAATGTTTGTTATTGCTCTGCTTGTTCACCTGATCATCGGTGCTTTGTTCGGTTTAATGTATCCGGTTGCTGTGACCAACAGCTGGCTTTATATCACTGGATCTCCGTACACCTTTGCTTCGCTTTTTTGGTATGCTTTGCACGCTTGGGTGGTTGTGATGCTTATCATCTTCCCCGCGATCGGATTTGGATTCTTTGGAAAAAAAGAAGGGCGTCTGGTCTGGCTCGAGGTTTTGATCACCATGATTTTGATCGGAGTGATTTTGCAAGTGGTTGTTGATTGGTTCCAGCCTTTCTTTTTCACATTTTAAGAAAATAAAAAACAGACTAGAGCAAAGACTCTGGCCTGTTTTTTGTTTTATCTAAAGTATTCTATTTCACTGATTATGAATCCGTGGTCAGTGATCATGGAGTCGCTGGTAAACTCAATACTAATTGTGTCGCCACTAACCGTGCTGGTCCAGAATGGTTCTCTGTCTCCAGACCAAGAAACCAAAGGGTTATCGGTTAACCAAACCTGGTCGTAATAATCTTCTGTTTCAAATTCAGAGAAGTAGGCTTTGATCTGGGTTGCTCTGGGAACAGTGATGACAAAAGTTTCACTGACGTTGTTGTCATATGGATGATCAGTTTCGACTAGCACCTCGCGGGAGTGCCAGGAGTCATCGTCCTCACAAATTCCTTCAGCTTCGACTTCGTCGTCAACTGTATTACAGATTAATCCAGATTCGCAGTTGATCTCTTCTTCAGTTCCACAGGTCTCACCTAGGCCAGCGAAAATGGAAATACATTCGGCTGGACATTGGACATTCAGATTAATATTGTTGATGATTGATAGGCTGTCAATGGCACTAACCGTTCCATCTTGACTCACATCAAAGCAAGCATCCTGATTGTTTTGGTTAATAGCCTCAGTGAGCATGAGTAGGTCTGCTGAACTAACAACACAGTCTCCATTAAGATCACCATAACCAAAACATGTCTGCTCCCAACAGGCTGGAGTTTCCTCACCTTCCTCAACTAGTTCAACTTCCATTGGTTCATCTTCTACTACCTCTTCTGGCTCTTCTTCAACCACGGCCTCTTCCGGCACGTCATCAACAGCTTCCTCTGCTTCAGCCTCTTCAATCATTTCTAGAACCTCAGCTTCTTCATCTTCAGTTAGCTCTTCAATAATTCCTTCTTGTTCTGGAACTTCGACTTGGCCCCACTCATCATCACCAACTTCGATTCCTAGAATCGAGTCAATGTAGTTATGAGACACATTTACGGCATAATATTGTCGAATTGAATCTAGACGACTGACATTAACCCCACCCAAAGAATCGTCAGAGCGAACGTAAAAGTATCGACTCGAAGTGTTGCTCTGTAAGATGGTCCCGGTTGGATATTCATCTTCTGGCAAAGCATAACCCTCGGTGTAACTACTCCAAAGACCGTCAGGCACATCATCAACACGTTGATTCCAGTCTTCACCATACAGATTTTCGGCTTGGGATTGATTAACAACCCAACGCAGTATTCCGCCAGGTTCCACAGCATAAACTGGAGATAGGGATTGGATTTTAACCAAGCGCGTTCCTGGGCGGTAGGTCATGAGTTCACCAATATCATACGAAGCCAGTTCTTCGCAAGTGATTTCTACCACACTGTCAAAATTTTCGAACCAGGTAAAGAAAGTGGCCTCGTTAGGAAAGACCCAACGGGTTCCATCATGAGCTAAATAGTAGACTGAAGAGAAGTCTGGGCAGCTAACTAAATCCCCGGCTTCTGCAGCAACAACTGGTTGGATCGGAGCCAACCCGATCGTAATTATTATGGCGATGAAAAAGGATAATATACGCATACTTAGATAGTCTAGCTTATTTTTTGGTTTTCGTAAAAAAGGGAACGCCCGGGCGGAGAAATACGCGGGCGCTATTCGTCAGTGAGGGCCAACAGTTCGTCGGTCTTGTTGGGTTTGAGGACGTAGTGTCCTTCCGGAGCGTAGAGTGACGGTCGGAACTCGCGAGTGGCCACCTGATCGCGTTCATACAGGGCACGGATGTTCGAGTCATCCATCAGTCCCTGATCATCTGCCGCGTGGGCCACGGTTCGAGTTTCGATCAGCACCCCCTCTTTGGTGCTAACCCAGAGTACGGTCTGCCCGTCATGATCATTGGACGTCCGCCATGGGATGTGTTGTGGGTGGAACCTGGTCATGATACGGAAGAAGGCCTTTGGGGTGATCCTGATCTCCCGACTTCTGCTAGTGATCGGTTCAGCCAGATCTGCATTCGTTATGTTGAGGCGTCTGCGTATTTTCAGTTCCACTACAGGATCTATAGTCCACTCAGGAGCTGTTGTTCTGGTCCAGATCCTGTGGCTTGGGCGCCAGATCAGGGCTACTACTCTGCGCAGAGCTCTTCTGAATCCAAAGATAGGCATGAAAACCCCCTCGCTGAATTGGATTACCTCAGTTTTACCTTTAATAAGGTGGAAATGTCAAGCGTAAACGAAAGCACCGTCCGGGAAGGCCGGACGGGCGAGGAGTCTTGTGGAGGATACAGCAGGTAGCGTTCTTAGGTAGATCGTTGACGCAATCGACCAAGAAACTCAAGGGCTGTTTCCCTTGTAAGGGGTTGAACAGGGTTTTCTTCCAGAGAAGCAACAGTATATGAGTCTACGATATGTGGGAGACCTTCTGACAATGGGTCGAACCAACAGTGGGTATGTGGATTTCCGAATCCATGCAATAGACGTTCGTGTTTGAGAAGACCTCGTTTACACAGATATGTAAGTAAGCTACGCAAAGCGTCTTCTGGGAAATATCGGCCAGCAACAGCTGTTATTGTTTTGAGATCGAAGTCCTGACGTCCAGGTCGGGCCCCCTGAACAGTCCTTACGGTTTGAAGATCCTGCAAGAACTGCGTCCGGCGCGGATCAAGGAGGCGCTGGAGAGGATTTGTCGCAATAGCCGCGGCCATCTCGTCTGGGATGGATGATACTGCCCCAGTACTTTCAGCTATCCAACGGCCCTCTTCAGAGACACGCGTCCATTTTCCACCTGCCGTGGTTTTACCCGGAACAACCTGGAGCAGACCCAGGAACACCAGGCCCTGGCGAGCACTAGCAACAGTTCTCAGTTCGTTCAAGTAGCGATCGAGTATGCCTAGCAAGGTCCTGCCCAGGACACTCCCGTTTGCAGCAAAGCGCTGGATCTGCAGGTGGTCAGCCAGGACATACGCTGTTTTGAAATAAGCCGGATGTTTGACATTCTGAGAAGTATCCATACCTACCTCCACTCAGGTAGTTTGAAAATAGCTATCATTAGAAACTCTTTCACAAAAATCGGGATTTGTCAAGCTATCTGGTATAATATTTAGAACAGTCTTAATTCCTCATTCGTCATTTTATGTTTCTAATCTTACGCTTAATTATTAGTGCGGTCGGTTTACTGGCCATTGCTTATCTGGTGCCTGGAATTGAGGTGGCTAGTTTTTATATTGCCTTGATCGCGGCTGTGGTTCTTGGAGTCGCTAACGCTGTGGTTCGACCGCTGGTCTTAGTTCTAACTTTGCCAGTGAACATTATGACTCTTGGTCTGTTCACTTTTATTATTAATGCTTTGATGCTGTGGTTGGCCAGTTCAGTTGTTCCTGGATTTGAGATTGTGGGACTCGTAGCTGCGGTAATGGGAGCGATTGTGATGTGGTTGATCGGTTGGGTTACGAGTGTTTTGATCAAACATGCTAAGAGTTCTTAATGAGTTTTTTGATGTGTAGCGGAAGGCTTTAGCCTTCCATGTCAGCAAAATGGAACCCTAAAGGGTTCCGCTACACATTATTAACAAGGGGGAGAATCAATATGAAAAACAAACTTCACATTATCTCAGTTGGTGGGTCGATTATTGTCCCCAAGACCGGGATTGATATTGGATATTTGAAAAAATTAAAACAGACCTTGAGCAAGTTTACGCGCCAAGGTCATCGATTTGTGATTGTGACTGGTGGGGGAGCAACAGCTCGACAATATATTGAAGCAAGTAAGAAAGCTGGAGCATCATCTCGAGACGATTTAGATTGGGTTGGGATTGCTGCAACACGGGTCAACGCTGAGCTGGTGCGAGCTGTTCTTGGAGATCGAGCACATCCGACCGTGATTACAGATCCGAGTAAACCACTGCGTGGTTGGACCAAACCGATTTTGGTTGCTGCTGGTTGGAAACCGGGCTGGTCAACTGACTATATTGCAACACGACTCGGGCAGAAGCTGGGAGCTAAGCAAGTGATTAACTTGTCGAACATTAAGTACTTGTACGATAAGGATCCGAATAAATATAAGAGCGCAAAGGTGATCAAAGAGATCGACTGGCCAGCATTTCGTAAGATCGTTGGAAACAAATGGAATCCAGGAGCCAACTTACCGTTCGATCCGATCGCAGCACGCCTGGCTCAGAAAGCCAAGATGTCAGTTGTGTTAGCTAACGGTAAAAATATCAAGAACCTGGAAAAGATTCTACGCGGAGAAAAATTTCAAGGAACATTAATCGGCTAGATAAAACAAAAAGCACAGACACTAATTTGTCCGTGCTTTTTAGTTTCTATTAGGCTGCTTGTTTGACCAATTCTTCGTGTCCAGTGCCGCCATGTTCTTTATCTAGATCAATAATTTGCTGGCGCATTTCTTGGGCTTGCTTACTGTCTAGACCCTGAAGGCTGACAGCTACATAGCGAGTTTCCTTTGGATTTTCTTCTAAGATTTTTTTCCTCATGTCCCAAGTCTTTTTAGAATCAAGTCCAGTAAGACTAACAGCAATTCCTGGCAGGGCATCGGTATTGCTTGAATATTTTTCTCTTAATTTCCAGACCCGCTTATCTTCAGAAGGGGGGAGGTAACGAGAAAAGGTTTTTACATCAGCTCCTATTTTGAGGCTGACAGGGAGACTTACTATTTCAGACTT
>CAYZPO010000054.1:0-7257 GCA_964480695.1 uncultured Gammaproteobacteria bacterium
CAACGTACTTAGCGTCGCTCTTAAGCCCCTCATCGCTCTCAAACACGTTAAGAACTAACAAGTCACACTTCTCCTCTAACAAATCCCCCTTATGAGCTAAAATTTCCATATTTCCAGCAATTATTTGTAAACGCACAGAGTTTAGCTTATTTTACGTTTCTTTTCAAACATGGTTGTTTGCCGGCCGCAAAGACGAGGCTATGCTTTTTGTGAAGACGTGTGAAGCCAGGCCTTAGACATTCTTTCACTTAACTACGAACATCTTGGCCTGGCGAAACCAGAACGAGGGCCGATATCTTATTTCTTCTTAAACCACTGTGCAGCCCGAGTGTTCTGAACAAAAAGTATGGCCGAGTCTTTGATAGGTCGGCAAACTGATGTTTATTCTGTTATAATGGTGAAGTATGACAAAACCTTTTCCCAAACCAATCTCACTTAAAAAATTAATCGGGCCGAGTTTTATTATCTTAGCCCTAGGACTCGGATCTGGCGAGGTTATCTTATGGCCGTACCTGGCTTCCAATTACGGACTCGGAATTGCCTGGGGCGCTGTGCTGGGAATCACTTTCCAGTATTTTATTAATATGGAGATTGCCCGCTACGCTTTGGTCAAAGGTGAGAGCGTGTTTGTGGGTATAGCTAAGTTCTGGCGTGGAGCTCCAGCCTGGTTTATCTTGTCGACTTTTATTGGTTTTGGAATTCCCGGAATTATCGCTGCCTCAGCCAAAGTTTTTTCTTCCTTGATCGGTTTTGAACACTTTCATTGGATTGCCATTGGTTTCTTATTGTTAGTTGGTTTGATTTTGAGTTCTGGAAAAACAGTTTACGGCTTAATGGAGCGACTGACCAAAACGATTATTTTAGTCGGCGTGCCGTTTGTTTTTATTTTGACGATAATTCTGAGCTCTCGAGCTGATTGGGGTGCTCTGGCTGCTGGAGTGGTTGGTCGAGGCGATGGATTCTGGTTCTTGCCTGAAGGAATCGTTTTGGCAACGTTCTTAGCTGCTTTTGCTTACGCTGGTGCTGGTGGTAATCTGAATTTGACGCAATCAATTTATGTTAAGGAAAAAGGATATGGCATGGGAAAGTATGCACAACGAATCGCTGGATTGTTTCAGAAAAAAGGCGCTCAGCAAACCGTTCAGCTCGAAGGAGCCAAATTTGAAGAAACAGACGAAGCACGTCAGAACTTTTTGATCTGGTGGCGTCGGGTCAGTGTTGAACATGCTTTAGTTTTCTGGTTGATCGGAGCGATCTCAATTCTACTCCTATCTTTACTCGCTTTTGCTACTACTTTTGGCGCTAGTGACAATGCTCAAGGAATCAACTTTGTTATCAACGAAGGCGCAGCCATTGGCTCGATCCTTTTACCAGCTATCGGCTCTACGTTCTTGTTTGTGGTGACAATTATGTTATTCCAAACCCAACTTGGGGTAATGGACTCGACTTCTCGGATTATGGCTGAGAACGCGGCGATCATGTATACCAAAAACAAAAAAGACACTTCCGTGCCGTTGTCTAAAATTTACTTTATCTTTTTATGGGCTCAGATCGCTTTCGGAATCATTCTGTTTCTACTCGGAGCCACAGAGCCAAAAACGTTGCTTGTTCTTGGGGCAGTGATCAATGCTGTGGCCATGTTTGTGCACATCGGCCTAACCTCGATCCTGAACAACCGTGCTTTACCAAAATTCTTCCGACCAAGACTGTGGCGCAAGCTTCTGCTTGGTCTTATCTTCATCTTCTTTGGTTTCTTCAGCGTGATCGTTTTAATTGATCAACTCTTCTAAAATAATCTCAGAATTGAATCGACCGATCCCAGAGGGATCGGTCGGTTTTGACGTTGGGTGCACGCCGAGTGTGCTAGAGAAAGATCTGATGGAAGCAGGTCAGTCTGCTGAGTCCGCGACTAGGCCATCAGGCCGACGCTCTTGGCGTGTGCCTCGATCGCCTTGATGCCCTTCAGGACCTCACCGTCACCCGGGTCGAACTGCACACTACATGCCTTCTCCATCCAGGTGTCGAGCTTGCCAGGCAGAGCCTGGGCGGAGATCAGAACCTCGCCGTTGTCCGGGGTGTAGTCCTGGATCGCGGCCGCAGCCTCCTCGTCCTCGGCTGCCTCCTTGGCTGCCATGACCTCGTCCATTCTGGTCTGGTCCGCGACCTGCTGGGCCTCCATCTCGCTGGCCCACAGCTCGGGCGGCATCCGCTCCAGCACCTGCAGAGCGTGCTGCTTCGGCGCGAACTTGCCTGCATGCGGGAACTCCCTCAGGTACTCGATCGGCAGACCGAGCTCGTCCACGGCCTGCTCCCAGGTCACCTGGGTCACGCGACCACGGGTCGGCAAGTCACCGTACGTGACCCTGTCCTTGACCAGCAGGAACGGGTACCCTTCGTACCCCAGCAGGGTGATGACGGTGTTCTCGCCGGCCGGCAGCAGCACCGTGTTGGCACGGTCCGCTCGACCGTAGTGAAGTTTCCGGAGTCTCGATTTGCTCATGTCTGCGTCCCTTCTGTCCGATTCCCACAGAATCGTTGGTTGAAGTACTGCCAAGATATTAAGCACCCCAACCCAATTTGTCAAGTCACGTCACTCGCGAGCGACGTGACAAGTCATCGCCTAAAACGGAAAAGGCCAGTCTCACGGAGTGGTGGGCTAGCCTCGTAGAACTTGGAGGAGGGTGTTAACTTGTTGGCTCAAGAAGGCACTACTACTTCCGGTGTTGTGAAACTGGAAGTGAGTCAGGTCTGCCAGACTGGCGATCAGAGCCTCGGAAGGCAGGGCGTCTTCTTGCTGAAATCGTTCCAGAGTCATCAGTTGAGCCCCTTGTCGACGCAATGCACGAGTGTGCCTAAGCTTCTGTGGTGCATCGACGTAGATCAGGTAGGCACCAAGTGTCTCCAATAACCGAGTGGCAGTACCTGGCCAGCGAACCGCGTCACAGACAGTGATAAAAGCTTCCTGTCTTCTGGCTCGGCGTAGAAACACTTCGGCTAAGGCCTCGGCTCCGTGCTCCTCTTGCCAGGCCATGGAGAAATCCGAGAGCTGTTCTCGCTCGAAAGGCGGCTGAACCCCTTTCTCTCGCAGACGTGCTCGGAAAAACCCAGAGCTAGAGAAGACCCATGCGTTGTGTCGTTCCGCCAAAATCCGAGCGATCTCGCTCTTGCCTGACGCAGGCAAGCCAGCTAGGCCGATGTACAGTTTCGGCATCATTACCCCCCAAAAAAGGAACGTGGTTGAGAATTGATTTAAACATGGTTTACCCCCTTTGTCAACATAAGCCACTGTGGTAAGATCAAATCAGGAGGTGTTTGTGGCTACTACTCACTACCGATGCCATGGTTTGGCCACCGATGGTGTTTGTGAATACACTGGTCCTGTAGATACTTTCAGGTCAGACACCGGCTCTGCGTGCCCTGAGTGTGGCTGCGACGAGGCCGTCTTTCCATATCGGATCTTTCGCTGCGAAGGCTGTGGTGATATTGGTGAGATCGATGAACTGATCGGTGAGCGCACGAGCGCAGACTTAGATCCCATCGATGATAGGATGGGTCCGCTCGAATGCCAATGCGATTCTGATCACATCGTTCAGATCGATCCTGACGACCATACCAAGATCATTGGACATCTTCCTCGTTTCGAGTAACGAATCTCAACGCCGTCGGAGCCCTCTCCGGCGGTATCTACTTTCTAATATTTTATGCGTGAACCAAAAAGAAAAGCTGAAGAAGACAAACGTTTGCTAGCAGATGAGCCAGACCATCATTTGACTACTGCTGCTATCTCACGTTTCGAAAAGAAGCTTGAAGACTTAAAGAAAAATCAGCGACCTCCAGCAATCAAAGAAGTTCAGCGAACAGCTGAAATGGGTGACTTTTCTGAAAATGCTGCTTACTCAGAAGCCAAATGGAAACTGCGACGAATTAACTCGCAAATTTTGTCGATTGAAGAACGGCTCAAACGGGCGATTCCGATTGAATCTGGAACTGACGACTCTGGTCGCATCCGTATTGGCTCGACTGTGCTGGTGTATCACAACGGCAAGCAACGTGAATATGAGATCGTTGGCTCAACTGAAACCGACCCCTCTCGAGGTCGGATCTCTCACGCATCGCCTTTAGGTTCAACTCTCCTTGACCACAAGGCCGGCGACACTATTCTTGTCGAAGACACAGAATATAATATCCTTGAGGTGAAGTAAATCTTATTGCAACTGAAACTTTTTGATCAGTTCTGTGCAGGTACCATGGCTTCCCATTTTGAACACCCCAAGTGTATCAATTTGAAACGGCTCCATTGGCCACTCTATCTTACTCCGCACTTCTTCTGCCTCTTGTTCATCTTTAAGACGGATCAAAGTTAGATGTGGTCGATATCGCCCTTTTACAGTAGGGTGTCCGAAATCACGAATGTTTTGTGTTCGCTCATCTTGTAAGTTTGATTCAACCAATGTCATGTAGGAATCTCTATAGTGATCTTCTCGAAGTGGATTCAGACTATCAACAATTTTATTATGAAGATTAATAATTTGATCAGAAGGTTCTAGTTCAACACCAATATACCCATCACACTGATCTATTCTAAGTGGCTTTACATGAAGAGATTGTGTTTTTTCTGAAATATCTTTTATAACAGAAAGAATTTTATCAAGATTTTTACTTGGATACTCTGGAGAGTACAGCGTTACATGAGGAATAATAGAAATACCATCAAGCTGAAAATGAACATCCTGACTGTTTGCAATCTCTTTACTAATAGCAATCGCTTTATCACGAATCTCTTCCGAAGGATAAAGCGCAACGTTTAGTCGAATATAGTCGTTGTTTTGCATATTCATTCCTATAATTAATTAAATCTATTTTAGCATGGTCAACTTACCATTGACAAAACTCCTTTAATCCCCTATACTCACTGCTTATGTCACGAGATGAATTAGAACAACATGACTTTCATGGCCTGGGGATTGCCCCGGGTTTGTTAAAGCGTATTAAAAAGCTAGGTTTTAAGCACCCAACCCCGATTCAGTATAAAGCAATTCCGATTGCTACGGATGGAGAAGATGTTGTTGGTATTGCTCAAACCGGTTCTGGTAAAACACTTGCTTTTGCTATTCCTATGTTGCAGCAAATTTCAGCCATGAATAAGATCGGACTAGTGTTGTTACCGACTCGAGAGCTGGCAATTCAGGTTGAAGAGACATTTAGAAAGGTTGCTGGAGACACTGGACTACGCACAGCCATTATTATTGGTGGAACTAATCCACGACCTCAGATCAAACAGCTTCGAGCTAAGCCGCATGTTATCGTAGCAACTCCAGGACGTTTGATTGATCATATTGAACGCAAGCGTGTCTCATTAAAGAATGTTGGCATGTTGGTTTTGGACGAAGCTGATCGGATGCTAGACATGGGATTTGCTCCTCAGCTCAAGCGACTGTTGTCGTTTATGACTGACAAGCGTCAGACCATGCTGTTTTCAGCTACAATGCCAGAAGAGATTGCTAAGATCGCTCGACAATATATGAAGAAGCCTTTGCGGATCGAAGTTGCTCGTTCAGGAACAACCGTTGATACGATTGATCAGGAAGTTTTTATTGTGCCGCGACAAGGAAAGATGGAGTTATTGCAAAAACTCTTATACGACTACAAGGGATCTGTTTTGATCTTTAGTCGCACCAAACATGGAGCGCGTAAGATTGCTCGTCAGATTCGTAAGGCTGGTCATTCCGCTGACGAGATCCATTCAGATCGATCACAAAACCAACGACAGAAGGCGTTAAAAGGATTTTCAAGTGGTCGATATCGAATCCTAGTGGCTACAGACATTGCAGCTCGTGGAATTGATGTCGATGATATTGAGTTAGTGATCAACTATGATCTACCTGAGCAACTCGAGGATTACGTCCATCGTGTTGGCCGAACTGGTCGTGCCGGACGATCTGGAAAAGCTATTTCTTTTGCTGCTCCTGAACAGAAGCGAGATGTGGCTCAGATTCAGCAGTTAATTAATATTACTTTGCCGATCAAATCTCCTGCTGGTGAATCATTGAAATCAATTAATAAATCAGATCTGGGTGGTCATCCAAAAAAGAAATCAAGTCATGGCCGACGCCGTAGTGGTGGTGGAGGAGGCAAGCGGAAACGGACTGCTAAACGTCCTACTACTAGTTCTGGCTCAAAGACCTATCGCGGAAGAAAACACAGCCCAAAAAGATCACCAAAACGAAGAAAATAGAACACAACAAAAAACAGCCATCGAATGATAGCTGTTTTTTTATCTTAATTTATTTCTTCTTTTTTGCTGGAGCCTTCTTCTTGGCTGGCTTTTTAGTCGTAGATTTCTTTTTTGCTGGAGCCTTCTTCTTGGTCACAACTTTCTTTTTCGTAGTCGCTTTCTTCTTAGTTTCTTTTTTTGCTTTCTTAGGTTCTTCAGTCTCTTTCTTGAGATCAACGGTCACAGTCGGAGTGATCATCTTCAAAATCTTATCAAGCTTGGTGTTAAGTATCTCAAACTGTTTTTCAAACTGATCTGAACCACCTCGGCCAGAGCCGGAACCTCGCTTGCCTCCGAAACACTTATCACAAAATATCGGCTTGTCTCCAGAAGGTCTAAACGGAACTTCGCAGCGACTACCACAATCATCACAAGTGGCTTTAAAAGATTGTCTGTCTGATCTTCGGTCAGAATACCTATCAGATCTTCCTCCTGATCGTTGATTTCGGCCTCTTGATCGATTATCATCATCCTTACCTTTGAAGCAGTTGCTACAATAAATTGGCTTGCTACCAGTTGGTTTAAAAGGTACCTCGCATTTATTACCACAGTCATCACAGGTTGCCTTGTGCATTTGTTTGTCCATTCGTTGCATATTTTCTTATTAAAACCCTGTTATTAAATCCATTACAACACCGACAATCAGGGCCAATACCGTCAGTAGGAAAATAAATAAGGAATTCCATCTAGCTTTTGAAGTAAACGTTGTTTTAACTATATAGTTCATTGCTTCCTTCTGTCTATCATCTTCGTACTCTGTTGCTTGTACAGCGTTGATTAAATCATATTCTTCTACCAAACCGGCTCGTTTTTTCTGGATTGTATATCGGTGCCAAAAATACAAAATAAAACCAACAGTGCCTAAGTACCAAGAAATCTTAACCCATACCGGTGAATAAAAATTAAATATGATTATTAAACGATAGGCGATTGTCGCAATTAATCCTATCCAAAAATAAAATAACCTGATTGGTTTGGGGCTT
>CAYZPO010000055.1:0-7199 GCA_964480695.1 uncultured Gammaproteobacteria bacterium
GATGCTGATTTGGCAGCTCAGTTGGCTGAGAAAGATTTGATCGCAGTTCCTAAGCCCTTGTCTGAAAGATTGCCTAAGCCAAGTTTGCCGAAATTTGATTTGAAACAGGTGAAAGCTCGAGCTGAAGAGCTTTTCGCTCGTGTACCAGAGGAGGAGCCAGAAGATATTTATGCCGCGCTAGACTTAGAGGGGATAGAAGAGGTAGATGAGGTAGAGGAGGTAGAGGTGAAGGAACCTCAGTTTGTGTTCTCGTTTGATGAGTCAGGAGAGCCAAGTATTATCGAAGCGATTGAGGAGGAGGTTGAGGTGGTGGTTGAAGAGGTTGGGCGCACCGCGCGTCGTTGGACTTGGCAGTTAGAACATGGTTGGAAACGGGCTATTGCTGCTTTCGTTCTAGTCTCATTTGTTTTTGTCCTTCCATTGCACGCCATGAGTACTTATCGTAACTTGCGTTCTTCGCAAGCAGATTTAGAACAAGCCGGGTACTCGGCTTTAGATAATTTGGGAGCAGCTGCCGGCGCTGCTTTAGGAAGTGATTTTTCTGCTGCAGCAACAAGTTTCACCCAGGCCAGTCAAAATTTTGAACGAGCTCAAGAAACGTTAGGAAGCCTTGATGCTTCGTTACGAACAATGATCAGTGTACTACCGGCCACTCGTCGGGCTTATCAGTCTGGGGCAGAGCTACTTAAAGCTGGTGAGTCTTTATCACGGGCAGCCACCAGGTTGGCTGATGCTTTTGCAGCCATGCAAAACGAGATTAACCCGACCATGGTTTCGCGGATCGAGATTTTGGAAACCACACTCGAGCGCACTCTACCGATTTTGGAAGAAGCAGAAACGCATCTGGCCAATGTTGAGTCTGACCTGATCCCAGAAGAAGCCCAGGTTGTGCTTGATAATATTACCTTGACCTTGCCAACTTTGATAACCACGTTCGAAGAGTTTTTGACTTTCTCAGAAATGATCAAAACGATTCTAGGTGATGATGTTAAACGTCGCTACTTAGTCATTTTCCAAAACAACACTGAGCTGCGACCAACGGGTGGTTTTATTGGTAGCTTTGCTGAGATTGATGTGTATCAAGGGGAGATCACTAAGATCACGGTACCAGCCGGTGGGTCATACGATTTACAAGGCAGCTTGTCTGAGTATTTAATTGCGCCAGAGCCACTGCAATTGATCAACGCCCGTTGGGAATTCCAGGACGCTAACTGGTTCCCGGATTTTCCTGCTTCAGCCCAGAAGTTAGTTTGGTTTTACGAAGAAGCTGGCGGCCCGACCGTAGATGGGGTGATTGCGGTTAATGCAACTTACATAGCTGATCTATTGAATCTGCTTGGGCCGATTGATATGCCTGAGTATGAACGCACGATTGATAGTGAGAATTTCATGTTTGAGACGCAGAAGATTGTTGAGATCGAGGCTGACAAAACTGCCCCGAAGCAATTCATCGGTGACCTAGCTCCGAAGTTGCTTGAGCGCGTGACTGATGCTGATGCGGATGGTTTCTTGTCCACGTTGACCCATGTCAGTCATGGACTAGCCTCCAAAGACATTCAGCTCTATTTTGCTGATCACGAACTGGAACAAACGATCACTGAATTGGGTTGGGCTGGTGAGATTAAGAAACCGGCCGGAGATTATCTAATGGTGGTGACAACTAACATTGGTGGAGGTAAGACAGATGGAATTATTGATGAGGACATTGATCTTCAGGTCGAAATCGCTGAGGACGGCACGATCACCAACACGGTCACGGTCACGCGCACCCATCCAGGAATTAAGAGCGAGCTTTTCACTGGAGTAAATAACGTTGATTACATTCGCCTTTACGTCCCGCGTGGCAGCCAACTACTCCACGCTTCTAATTTTGAAATTCCACCACCAGAACTTTTTGAACGTCCACCAAATTTTTATGAGGAAGATCAAGACCTGTCTTTTGCTGCCGCCAGTACTTTTATCGATCCGGTTAGTGGAACAACAATTAGCGAAGAGTTTGGTAAAACAGTTTTTGGTAATTGGATTCAAACCAAACCAGGAGAAACCGAGGTGGCAACATTTACTTATCAGTTACCATGGAAGGTCCAGTCTTTGGCTGTTGAAGAAGGATGGATGACCAAGGTTAAGAACTGGTTCGGACTTCAGCCAACAGAAACCTATTCGCTCTTTTTGCAAAAACAGTCCGGGGTGATTAACCGAGATATTAGTGTGGAGTTAATGACTCCGAGATCTTTAGATATTATTTGGGCGTCTTCAGAAAATATTCAGGACGGAACAGTTGAGTTTGGGGTTGATGGACAAACCGATACCTTTTTAGGTATCCTATTGGAGCACAATCCTTAATAAAAGGTATGCCCAAAGTTTCTAAGACTAAGTCCAAAAGTCCGCATTTTAAGAAAAAGACGGTCAAGAAAACGACTAAGCGCAAGGCCCCAACGAAAAGCCGGAAAACTTTTGATTCTGAGCTTAAGGCGATCTATAAAGAAGGGGGCAAAATGCCAAACCTGACCAAGCTAGAGAAAAAGAAAACTTCGCCACTGACTCGCTTTTTGATCCGTTTTATTGTCATTGCCGTGTTCTTGGCTGCCATAGCCTGGGCCGGTTTTTTGTTTTTTAATCCGTGGGCTGGCAATGATGGTCAGTCGCTTGAGGTGACGATTGAAGCTCCGGACGAGGTCCGCTCTGGGGAAGAGATTGAGATCTCAATTGATTATGATAATAACGGCCGAGTGTCTTTAGCTGCTTTAGAGATCCAACTAAATTTACCTGAGTCATTTACTTTGACTGAGAGTAATCCTGAAGCCACTGGTGGTGACAATGTTTGGACTGTGGGAAGTTTGAAGCCTGGAGCTGACGGATCAATCGAACTTAAAGGTGTTATTTTGGAAAGTATTGATACGACTTCGACTGTGCAAGCGATCATCACTTATCGTCCAGGAAATTTCAATGCTGACTTTCAAGATATTGAGACCAAAGAGTTCTTGATCGAATCTTCAGTACTCGAAGCTGAACTGGCTGGTCCGTCCAAGGCTCTACCTGGAGACAGTTTGGACTACGTTTATGAATTGACCAACACTGGCGAGCAGACATTGAATAATTTTTATGTTGAACTGTCGCCTTCGGCTGCTTTCTTGGTCGAAGAAGTCGATCCTGAGTATGAAAGCGAGGAACATCTGCGTTGGAAGATTGATTCTTTGGAGCCAGAAGAACAGATCGAGTTAACGTTCAAAGGTAACTTTTCAGCTGAGACCGAAGGATTGCAAGAGGTGGGTGTGGTTAGTTATTTTGAAGATATCTTAGGTGAGCAGCTGATTCAGACTGATAGTCAGTCGCAGATCGAGGTTCTTGGTGGTAATCTGATCGTGCACACTATTGTTAACGGTTCGAGTTCAGATCAGACCGTTGAAATTGGAGAAACTTTGCGTCTTTCGATTGATTATTCTAATGACGGCGACGAGCCAATTGGAGATATTGGTTTTGAATTAACTTTGTCCGGAGCAGGTGGAGCGGATGTGCCTATTGCCTGGGAAGACGCTGATTTGTCTGGTGGTAGTTTTGATCCTGTTGACAACACTGTCACCTGGAGCATGAACAATACTCCTGGTCTGAGCACTTTAGAAACCGGAGATACTGGAGTGATTGATGTTAGCTTACCGATCGTGGATGAGTTTGATTCTGAAATTCTGGCTGATGAGTTTAGTTTGTCACTCGAGAGCTCGCTGGAAAATATCGGTGGTGTAGCTAGTCCACGTACTTTGTCCAGCTCTCCGATCACGATCAAAGTTAATTCTGATTTAGCTCTGGCAGCCGAATCTCGCTATTATGATGATGAAGGAACTGAACTTGGTACCGGACCTTTGCCGCCAGTGGTTGGATCACTGACCAGCTATCGTATTTTTTGGAATGTGATTAACTCGATGCATAAACTTGAGGATATTGAAGTCTCGACTACTTTGCCTCTTGATGTTGCTTGGACAGGACGCACCACAACTGATATAGGTGAGCTATCCTTTGATCCAGAAAGCCGCACTGTTCGCTGGTATGTTAGTTCACTTCCGACCAGTATCTCGTCGGTTGACTGCTCGTTCGAAGTATCAATCACTCCGGATGAGTCCGATGTTGGAACTTTTGTCCGGCTAACCAACGAGACCTCGGTCACAGCCGATGATACCCAGACCGAAGAATCTGTTTCTCGCACCAGCGAGGCGTTGACTACAGATTTGACTAACGACCCGATCGGTTCAGGCCAAGGAATTGTATTAGAAGGGGAGTGACAAACTTCAGTTTGTCATAATGACAGACTAAAGTCTGTCATTCCCAATAAAAAAGACGAGGCCCTGCTCACGCGCAATGCGAGCAGGGCTTGTTGGTAGGTTGGTCATCCTTCGTTTCGGCACCAGAAGCGCCAGAGCAGGATGGTGGTTAGGAGTAGCAGGAAGACGATCGGGCAGATGATCTTCATGGCCAGGTTATCGGTCAGCCATCCTACGATGCTCAGGAACAAGGCGTTGGCACAACTGACGCTGACGAACCAGATATCCAAGACGCCTCGGATCCGGCTCATCAGGAGTTTGATCGGTTGAGTAGACAAGACCGTGACTGCCAGTATACCGACAACCAGGTACATGTTTTCCTTGTTGTCCGCGACGATCATAGCCATGGTCATGGCCGCTCCCAGGACCACCAACTGTTGGGTCAGCCGATCAACACCGGCATACCTCCACAGACCAACAGCGGCGTAGATGTACAGAACGAAGAGCAGGGAATTCGCAATCATGGTCCCGCACTCGATGGTAACACCATAGAGCAGATTGCAAAAGAACACGAAGATGTTGAACGAGATCCAGGGTGTGGCCACAGCCGCGCCAGAACGCTTCCGCCAGATGGTCCGTCCTTGTCGGAACAGGAACCAGGCTTGGATCAGGGATAGACAGACGCTGGCGATCGCGATTGCAGTTTGTCCTGGGCTCGGGTTTTGAAATTCGACCAGGTTGATCCAGTTCATGCTCCCTCCTCATCCCCGTTGCACCAGAAGAGCCAGAGCAGAATAGTTATCAGGAGCATGGTGAAAATCATGCCAGAAATGGCGATGATCGGAATGTCCTTCTCAGGCAAAGTGAGCCCGTACACAAACCAGAAGATCGTGCTCACGAAACCAACGATTACGAATTTGATCTCCAACACCCCGCGTTTGCGTTCAACGAACAACCGCTTGGGCTGGTCACCTAGGAAGAAGGCGCTGACCACACCAGACATGATGTAGATGATGTCCTTTTCCGGGCGGATGATCAGGGTCGAGGAAATGATGATCCCAACAACCACAGCCAACCCACACCACCAGCTTACTCGACCATATCTCCACAAGCCGATAGCAGTGTAGATGTACAGGGTTGAGAGCAGACCGTTCAGGATAAGGATTCCACTCATTTCGGGCATGGAAACACCGTAGATGATACTGTTGGCGAAAGAAAAGACGTTGAAGGATACCCAAGGAATGGATACTCCTTCGTCAGTCTCCTCTTTCCATACCCGCATCCCTTGTCGGCGTAGAGTGATGGTTTGGGCAATGGTGAAGCCTGTGGCGGCTACCGCACAGATAGCGCAGGCCCGGGAAGGGTCTTGAAACTCGGCCAGGTTGATCTGGCCAAAAAATCGGGCCAGGAAGTACAACCAGTCCATGTTTCCTCCATGTCGATCACGATTGACCGATGCTGTATTTAACCTGAAAAAGCTAAGAATGTCAAAGTGAGGTCTTGCAAATCAGATTTTTTTAATGTATATTCCCGGTACAAATTAAGCGGTCGTGGTGGAATGGTAGACACGCTAGCTTGAGGGGCTAGTGGGCGCAAGCCTGTGAGGGTTCGAGTCCCTCCGACCGCACCATGAAGTAGAAACTTCACCATGAGGTGGGTTTCTGTTTCATGGTGAAGTTTCACTTCATGGTTAGCCCTGAAGTGTGCCCGCCACAGGCGGGCTCTACTTCAGGGCACCACCGAGCTCAGCTGGTCCAAAAACCCGTTGTTCGAATAGAGCAGCGGGTTTTTGTTTATCTTGACCGAGCTAGTTGCTTCCGGTAAGGTCGAGTAAAGGAGGGCTAGCCTCATGACCGAGCACGACAGTAGTTGCCACGTCGTAGTTCGGCGGGCACTGAGATTGATACACTCTAAATCACAGCCAGCTCGAACTATTCGTGAGGTTCAAGCCTTGTTGAGTGTTGGAATCAGCGAGAGTCACTTTCGTCGGTTATTCAGTCGGGATATGGGAGAATCTCCTGGGAGATACCTGAGGCGCCTGCGAATGAAGCGGGTCCGTAAGTTGCTGGTGTCCGAGCCTGAGCTGACTCTAGATGAGGTAGCAGAAAAGGTTGGCTTTTCCTGTGCATCAGCATTGGCTATTTCTTTTAAGCGGGAGCACGGGATTACCCCTGGTCAGTATCGAGTTAGCAAATGCTCAGAGCCAGAAGTGTGACCGTGGTTCATTTATCATCGCACGGACTGCCAGCTGGTGGTCCGTGTTTCATTTATGCTTGACAAAAAGGCTAAAATATGCTATAATTACGCCAGAAAATATAAATGGGAGAGAGATTAAAGTGCTGATATTTGGGCTGTATTCTCCTTTGAATAAAGTTTAAATATCAGCGTTTTTACTTGCTTCTTATTCAGACAAACCTGAGCCCCAACCGGAACACCATAAGGGGCGGCCAGTAGGCCAACATTTAATAGCGGTTCCGGTTACCGCTATCGTTTCCATGGAGGTCCTGGGTAGTCGTGCGGGCGCGTGGTGCGCCCTGACAACCTTATGGAGGATCCCATGATCACACGCGAATTCCGTACGTTTGATGTCGACCCGTCCACCTGCCGCGTTTGCGAGCAGGCTTACCCCCGCCGCTGGTGGGACAAGGACGTGGACGAGACGGACGTTTCCTTCGATATCCTCGAGACCGTGGCCACGCACGTGGTCCAGGTCATCGACGAGGACATCGAGGGAGGATGGATCGAGTTCAACGGCTCGGTCTACCGGTTCACCTTCTACTACCTCATCGAGGAGTAGGAGCACCGACTTCGAACAACTCCTGCCCCGCCAGGACGGACACCACACTTGGTTCCGGCTTGGTGGGGTGTTTCGTTTGGAAAAACAAAAAAGCCACTGCAACTGCAGCGACTCTTTTGGTGGGTGATGGAGGACTCGAACCCCCGGCC
>CAYZPO010000056.1:0-7040 GCA_964480695.1 uncultured Gammaproteobacteria bacterium
GGCTTTGGATTTCTTTGCTCGTGACTTGACCTCAGCTGATATCCAAGAAAATATTGATCCGGTAATTGCTCGCGACAATGAAATTCAACGTGTGATGGAAATCCTATGTCGCCGAACTAAAAACAACCCTGTCCTTTTGGGTGAGCCGGGTGTAGGCAAGACAGCTATTGTTGAAGGGTTGGCCAAACGAATTCTCAACGGCGATGTGCCGCCGGTACTGCAAAGAAAGCGCATCTTGGCCGTGGATATGGCTTCGATTATCGCTGGTACTATGTATCGAGGCGAGTTTGAAGAGCGGCTGCGACAGGTAATCGAAGAGGTGCGCAATGATCCGAACACAATTATTTTCATTGACGAAGTTCATACGATCATTGGGGTTGGAGCTAGTACAGGCTCGCTCGACGCAGCCAACATTTTGAAACCAGCCCTGGCCCGCGGAGAAATCAGGTGCATCGGTGCTACCACGCCAACTGAATTTAAGAAAAATATTGAAGCTGACGCTGCGTTGGAGCGTCGTTTCCAATCAGTCATAGTTAAAGAGCCGAGCCAAGAAGTAACTCAAGAAATTTTATCCGGTATTGCTGAAAACTATGAGCGCTTTCATAACGTGGGGATTAATCAGGAGGCAATCACTTCAGCGGTTGAGCTTTCCACCCGTTACCTTCAGGATAAATACCTTCCAGACAAAGCGATTGATCTGATTGACGAAGCAGCTGCAGCCCATCGGGTAGCTCACACCGGTTCTGATACTAACCAACGAGTGATCGACCTGGAACAAGAATTGCACCAAATTCAACAAACCAAACGTCACGCCGTGGTTGAGGAACGTTTTAAAGATGCAAGCAAAGCCAAAGAGCAAGAAGTCAAATTACAAGAACAGATTGTTAATCTTAAAGAAAGTCAGGGAGAAGTTGCCTTGATTGGTACCGTGTCCAAAGATGACATTGCCAAAGTCGTGGCTCGCAGTACTGGTATCCCGGTTGAAGATCTAATCGACCAGGACGCCAAGCGTTTAGTTAAACTGGAGCAGGCACTTTCAGTCCATGTCCTGGGGCAGGACAAAGTGATCAAAACCGTGGCTGACGCTATTCGTCGTGCCAAGACCGGTATTCATGAACCAAACCGACCACTGGCTTCTTTTCTTTTCCTGGGCCCTTCTGGCGTTGGTAAAACCGAGTTAGCCAAAACCTTAGCCAAAGAAGTATTTCAAGAAGCAGAGGCTTTGGTGCTTTTAGACATGTCCGAATATTCTGAAGGATACACTGTTTCCAAATTAGTCGGCTCCCCGGCTGGTTATGTTGGGTATCGTGAAGGAACCAAGCTGACTGACCAGGTTAAACAACAACCATACTCAGTTGTACTTTTTGACGAACTGGAAAAAGCTCATCCTGATGTACAAAATCTGCTTTTACAAATTCTAGAAAATGGAGAGCTCAGTGATGCCACGGGCCGTAAGATCAATTTCAAAAATACCCTCGTGGTTATGACTTCAAATATAGGATTAGAAAAATATGGTCAGACTCATTTAGGCTTTGCTAGTAGTGATGACCAGCTTCAACTTCTGGATGACGACGTCCGGACTGAACTTGAAGAACGTCTCCGTCCAGAACTTTTAAACCGTATAGACCATATTTGTCTTTTTGAAACCTTGTCAGAATCGACCTTAAAAGCGATCACGGTAAAGCAATTAAACGAGTTATCCCAGCGTCTATCGAAAAATGGGGTCAAAATAGTTTATAATGATAAAGTAGTTAATCACATTGTAAACTCAGCTAAGGAGGATAAGGTTGGAGCCCGAGCAATCCGCCGGGTAATTGGAAGTGAGATTGAGCCTAAAATTGCTGGCCGACTACTAACTAGGTCTGGAATTAATAAGGTCCAAATTATTCTAACCAAACAAGGTCTTGATGTCAGGGCCAGTAAATAATTTATGCCAGCTGGCTTAAGCCCAAAAGAACAACGTGCAGCTGCAGGAAATATTGCTGCGGCCCAAGCGGTTGCTCGATTAAATCAGCTTCCTAGTTTAGGGGTGTCTCAAACACCGACTCCAGCTGGACCAGTCCCAATACCCGATGACGAAGCAGCTCTGGCTGCCCAGGCCAGACTTCAAGAACAACAGGCCAAAGCCCGTCTTGTTCAACAACAAATGATGGCTGAAGAAGATGATGCAAGACAACAGGAACAACAACAAAAAACCGCTTCACTGTCTAGTACAGCCGAGACAGCAGCCAGACAAAAAATCAAAGGTGCTCAGCTAGACATTGAAGCTAAGGAAAAAGCCATCGAATGGGCCAAGACCAAAGCTGCCGATTTCTTTGAAACTATCTTGGACCTGATTGATCTTGGTGACCTTGGTATCACATCAATAATTTCGTTCTTTGCTGCGATCCTCCGCTTTCTTCGAACAGCCCTTATCAAGGGTTCTAGTGGGTTTATTGGAATGCTGGCCTTTGTAGTACCAAAGTACGCATGGTTCCAAATGTTTTTTTCTTGGGTTATTATCATCCTCACCCTGGTTATCATTGCCTTTATGCTTTTAATGGCCGCTTATGTCCTCTTGGCCTTCTACTCAATCTACCAAAGTATCGGCAATTACGTCCCAGACATCTTTATGAACCTAGTTAAATCATATCTTAATATCCCATTTGATATTCCTACACCAGACTAAACATATGAATGAACGCTTTAAAAAAATTATCCTTGTCATTGGCTTTGTGGCTGTCTCTGTCGGTATTGCCATAGCTATTTATTTTGTCTTTTTTCGACCCGCTGCACCAGATGAAGTCTTACCAGAAGACATTCTTGGAACCGGAGCCTTCCCTGTCGCTGAAGAGGGATTACCAACAACAATTTCTCCAGAAGAACTTGAAGAACTATTCAGTCTACCAATTTCTGAATTTGCTCGAGGTGGCCTAACTCAAGTGACCTCATTAACTACTGGGTCAATTGAGTCGCCTAATATCAGCACTGACGGTTCAAGCATGAACTACTATGATCCTGCTGACGGCTATTTTTACAAAATTAACGAAGACGGGACAGTGACTCAATTATCAGCGCAGCGCTTCCCTGACGCTGATTCTGTGGTTTGGACTGATCAGGGTGATAAAGTTGTGGTTGAATTTCCTGATGGTTCCAATGTTATTTATAATTTCGAAACCCAAGACCAGGTAACCTTACCAACTCATTGGGAAGATTTTGATTTTGCTCCGGACGGAGATGAGTTGATTGCCAAAAGCTTAGGAGTCGACCCTAACAACCGCTGGTTAGTTATCACCAGCGATGATGGAACCAGGACCCAAACCATTGCTGCTCTAGGCACAAATGAAGATAAGGTTGAAGTTAGCTGGTCGCCAAACGACCAGGTCGTTGCCTTTTCTGATACTGCAGAAGCCCAGACCGGCTTTGGTCGACGGATGATCCTTCCGGTTGGAAAAAATGAAGAAAACTTCAAAGGACTGATCGTAGAAGGACTTGGTTTTGATTCACTTTGGTCACCAAAAGGTGATCGTATTCTCTATTCTGTTTCTGGTGAACTTAATAACTACAAGCCAATGCTTTGGGTGGTCGAGGGATCCGGTGATGATATGGGTGACAATCGTCGTAGCCTTGGGGTTGAAACTTGGGTCGACAAATGTACGTTTTCTGGAATTAATTCAGTCATCTGTGCTGTACCTCAGTTCTTACCAAATAATGCCGGCCTACAGCCAGGTATCGTTCAAAATAGTTACGACTACATCTACGAAATCGACCTGAACTCCGGGACCTCAACCCTGTTAGCTATTCCAGAAACTAATCACTCAGTTGAAAACCTCACGGTTTCAGATGATGGATCTACCCTTTATTTCACCAATTCTCTAAGCGGAATATTGGAATCAATGAAGCTAAACTAATATGCGATACCAACGCAACCTGACTCTGTTTGGAGTCCTTTTCCTGGCTATAGTCATCATGACCTTCTTTTATCTTTCTAGTCAGGAGCCAAAAAATAACTATGATACTTTAGAACAAACAGGGGAAACTCTGACCTCCCCTACTGTAACCTATATCGATCCGATCCGCGGCTCTGAAGATGCTCCGGTAACTATTGTGGAGTTTAGTGACTTTGGTTGTGCTGCTTGTGCCAATCTGTCAGAAAATATCGTGGGGTTACAAGAAGAACTACCTGGAAAAATCCGTCACGTTTTTAAGGTGGTTCCTAATGACAGTTTAACCCCGTTGGCTACCACAATCGCTAATGCGGCTTATTGTGCTGGCGATCAGGGTTATTTCTGGGAGTTCCATGATACTGTCTTTGCTAACCAGTCTTTAATTAGCAACGAAACTCTGACCACCATTGCTACTGCCCTGGAACTAGATCTTGATTCATTCCAGTCATGCATTGATCAATCCGAGGCCTTACCGCTGATCCAGCGCAACTATGAAGAAGCTGTGGCTTTATCCATTACAGCTCTGCCAACGATCTATATTAATGGTGAACGCTATGCTGGCTCGTCTAATTATGACACTTTAGAACGGGTCATCCGCGAACTACTTGCTGAATATGAATAAAAATAGAGTAATAAAAAGTTTCCTTGTTTTCCTGTTTGTGGGGGTGCTTTTTGTTTCCTCAGCTTCACCAACCCTTGCCAGTGCCCTTAATTGTTTTTGCTTTAACCAGATCAATGGTTGTGTTGGTACAACTCTTAGTGAGGAAACTTCTTGTGAACCAGCCTGTCAGACCGCTTATGGTGCTGAGTTAGGAATGTTTAGATATGCCAATGAAGGAGATGGTGGCTATGAGGAAATCTATAATGCTTGTCGAACCGTTAACACAAGTTTTTCTAAAACTGCTGCCGCTGCCGCAACTACAACTGAAGAGTCAGTAGCCCCGATCATTCCCACTCTTAACGTAGACATCCCTGGACTAGAATTTGAAGTACCAGAATTTATCGGTAATGCTGTTTATTCCAACTTTATCGGTGACTATCTAATCGCCTTTTATACCTGGTTGCTTTATGGAGGATTCCTTGCAGCAACGCTTATTATCATGGTGGCTGGAGTTCAATATTTGATTGGAGCTGGTGTAGGTCAGGTGGATCGAGCTAAAAAAATGATCCAAGGTGCTATCATCGGATCAGTTATGTTAGCTGGGACATCTGTAATTCTCAATTATGTTAACCCAACCATAACGACTTTTGAACCGATCGGATTAGAAACAATCGAACAGCTTGAGTTAGAATTGTCCTTAATGGGAACTGGAGGGCTGTTCGTATTTGAAGGAGGTATTGATCGGGCAGCATGCCAATCAATCTACAACCAAGCTCAAAGTAATGCTACCTGTGCTGTTCCCGGGGGATTTCAGTCTCCTAGTGGTAGCTCGACCCCAGGGTGTGGTTATCACCATTGGGCTGACGGAAATCCACCAGCTGCTGGTGACTACACAAAAATAAAAAACTTAGATTATTCAGCTTCTTGGGGATCACCGATCTATGCCCCAATCGATGGCACTGTTAGCTATGTACAACAGGCACCAGGTACCACAGATCCAAATCGATGCGGTAACACCATCTATATTAGAGGATCAGACGGAACCAAAGTGACTATCTGTCACGCCAAAGATTTCCTTGATGAAAATAATACTTACAGAGGAGGAAGAGGTGTTAGCAAAGGGGAAGTTATTGGACATACAGGAGGAAAATGTTGTGAAAACTCAGTTCCGGCTCCCCCATCGAACTGGAGTCAGGCACATAGATGTACTGTTAAGGCCTCACCAAAATGTACAAGTCCAATAACTCATGAGCCAGGATGTACCTGTCAACCTCCAGAACAGTCTGGAAATACTTCAGGACCACATATACATATGGGTTGGAGTAGTAGTTCCCTTCTGCTAAGTTGTGTAGAGTCAGGAGTTACTTTTTAATTATGTTTGCTTGCGCTAAATGTGATGCACAATTTGCTAAGTGGACCGGGCGATGTACCGAATGTGGGGCCTGGGGCACGGTCAGGGAGGAGGCCACCAATGGGCCTCCTGTTTCTGCTGGTAAAAAATTATCTGCCCAAGCCCGACCGTCTGAACTGATCGATCTGGCAAGTCAGGACATTCAAGCTGTGCATTCAAGCACCGGGATCTCAGAAGTTGATCGCGTCTTAGGTGGTGGTCTAGTTCCAGGATCAGTGACCTTAATTGCTGGAGAGCCAGGGATCGGTAAGTCGACCCTGGTCGCTCAGATCGCCGGACAATTCAATGCCGAGTCTATAATCTACGCCTCAGGAGAAGAGTCGGCTGGACAATTGTCGACTCGCTTCCAGCGACTCAAGGTTGATAAAACTAAAGTTAAATACTTGGGAATCACTGACGTGGGTACGATCATGGCTACAGCAGAGAAAACTAAACCCTCTTTGCTTATCGTGGATTCGGTTCAAACTTTGAGCTCGACTGAAATTGAAAGTACACCAGGATCTCCGAACCTGGTTCGTGGAGCCACAGCCATGCTGGTTGAACTAGCAAAACGGACTGACTTGCCAATCGTCCTGGTTGGACAGGTAACCAAGGACGGCTCTGTAGCTGGCCCGAAAACACTTGAACATTTGGTTGACGTGGTTTTGAATCTTGAAGGTGATCCAGTACATGCGACACGATTGCTACGCGCGAGCAAGAATCGCTTTGGCTCAGCTGACGAGGTTGGGGTGTTTGAGATGAAAGAAAACGGTTTGGTGGCGATTGAGAACCCATCTTCTCGCTTTTTGGCTGAACGGACTCAGTCACCAGGTTCAGTGATCACGGCCACAGTCGAAGGGTCTCGTGTTTTCTTAGTCGAGGTACAAGCTTTAGTCGAAAAGACATTCTATGGCACACCGGTTCGCCGAGCTAGTGGCTTTGATACTAACCGACTTCAGATGCTCGCAGCCATCTTGTCCAAACGCGCCGGACTCAAGCTGGGCGAGTCTGACATTTTTGTTAACGTTATCGGTGGACTGTCACTCAACGAGCCAGCCTCTGACTTGGCTGTAGCCGCAGCTATTGTCTCAGCAGTAAAAAACGAACCAATCGAAGAAGGGGT
>CAYZPO010000057.1:0-6792 GCA_964480695.1 uncultured Gammaproteobacteria bacterium
ATCCTGGTTGTCTTGCCTGAGCTCTTTCGATTTAATCAGCTCTGGGTGAGTCACATTTTACCGTTAGGCACGGTTGCCTTGTTCTTCCGCTTGATATTCCGCAAAGAATATCTTGTTTTTTTACATAGCATGGATTTTGCTCTTGCTACCAGAAACGCTCAGAAAAGTTTTTTAACCAAACAGATCCTACGTCACGCTAAAGCAGTGATCACTAATTCAGATGTGTTAGCTGAACGCGTGCGTCAGTTCGCTGGCGAGCTAGAGATTACAGTCGTGTATCCATGCATTAATCCTCGTCTTAAGATTGCAGCAGAAGGTGCGTTCGACCAAGGACATCGAGATGGAGTTACTCTACTCACGGTTAGTCGCTTAGTTGGGCGAAAAGGACATCATCAAGTGTTACGAGCGATCGCGTTGCTCGCAGACAAACGAATTCGTTATTATATTGTTGGGTCTGGAATGGAATATAACAGTTTAATCAGACATGCTCAGAAGCTAGGGGTTGATAAACAGGTCGTGTTTTTTGGTGATGTGAGTGATCAAGAACTAGTTGATCTGTATCGCGGGGCAGATATCTTTGTTATGCCAACTGAATTTAAAGGTCCAGACATTGAAGGTTTTGGCATTGTTTATCTTGAGGCCGGAGTATTTGGTCTTCCAGTGATAGCTTCCAATGTCCCAGGGGTGAATGAAGCGGTTCTAAATGGTCGGACCGGACTTTTAGTTGAGCCGGAAAATCATGAACAAGTGGCTGGGGCTTTGAAACGTCTAGTTGACAACGAGGCTGAGCGTCGACAACTCGGACAGGCGTCACGCGAACGCGTCTTAACTGAGTTTTTATCTGATCACCAAGCTCAGAAGCTTGAACCATATTTATGATCAGTGTCATAATTCCAACTTACAACGACGCTCCATATCTAGAACGCTGTTTGGATTCTGTTTTCGCTCAGACCTTTAAGGACATAGAAGTGATCGTGGTAAACGACGGGTCAACTGACAACACGCTTCAAATACTCGAACCGTACCGTGATCGAATCACTCTGATCGATCAAAAGAATCAAGGACGCAATCCGGCTCGCATGCGAGGTTTTAAAGAATCTAAAGGTGAGTATTTGATTTTTCTAGACTCTGATATCGAGATGCAGACTGACGTGCTGGAGATGCTATATAGTGCGCTTGAGACGCGTCCTAAGGCCTCCTACGCCTATGGCTCGTTCAAGTTTGGGTTTAAGGAATTTAAGGCCTTTCCGTTTAATCCAGAGCTATTACGTAAAATGAACTACATTCATACTTCGGCTTTGATTCGACGTGAAGATTTTCCCGGATTTGATCTAGAAATTATGAAGTTCCAAGATTGGGATCTCTGGCTAACTATGTTGGGGCAGGGAAAACATGGGGTGTTTGTCAACGAGATGATTTTTCACGCCCATGTTGACAAACAGGCTTTGTCAAAGTGGATGCCTAAGATCGCTTACAAAATTCCTTGGAAGCTGATCGGCTGGAAACCGCAAGCGATCCGAGATTACGAAAAGGCTAGAGAAGTGATTCGCCAGAAGCATAATTTATGACCAAAGTTTCAATAATTCTTGTTTACTATAAAGCTGGGGATCTGGCAGAGAAGTGTTTGGATTCAATTTACCAACACACTCATGGTGTTGATTTTGAGATTTTTTTGGTTAATAACAATGCTGGAGATCCATTCGTGGATCAAATTCAATCCAAGTTTCCTGAGGTACAGATCATTACTAACAACAAGAATGTTGGGTTTGCCACGGCTTGTAATCAAGGGATCAAGTTATCGCGAGGTGAGTTTGTGCTACTTTTGAATCCAGACACAGAGTTAAAGGACGATGCGATTTCAAAGGTGGTTGAAAAAATGAAACTAGAGCAGAAGGTAGGAATCGCTGGAGTTCATTTGATTAATCCTGACGGTTCGCACCAAAGTTCTGCTGTGCGACAATTCCCTCGACCATTAGATCAACTTTTGATCATGCTCAAGATCCCGCACCTGTTTGGAGACGTTGGACCAGTTCGTAAATATCTAATGCACGACTTTGATTATAAAGCTACAACTGACGTAGACCAGGTTATGGGAGCCTTCTTCTGTATCCGCCGGTCCGTGATCGACCAGATTGGTCCATTAGATCCCAAGTACTTTCTTTGGTTTGAAGAAGTTGATTTTTGTCGTCGAGCTAAGAATACAGGCTGGATTGTCCGCTATTACGCTAATGTTGAAGCGATCCACCACCGTGGTGTTAGTTTTGGTCAGGTCTCGACCTTTCGTAAACAAGCCTGGATGCGCAACAGCCTGCGTCGTTATATGCGTAAGCATCACGGAGTCGCAACCTGGTTTATGTTTTTGATCTTTGAGCCTTTATTTATTCTTTTAGCAATCATCGCTCAAATCATAAAACCAAAGTAATATGAAAAAAATAATTGCCGGAGTTTTAATAGTTTTAATCCTGATTGCTGCTGGTCTACTTTGGTTTTTTTATGGACAAGATAAGGAAGCAACAATCGAAGATGCTTTAGTTATTGCCAAGGCAACCACTGAGTGTGCTGATGTTGGAACTTTTCCTGGTACTGGATCATATGTTGATTATTATGATATTTGGTACGTTGATATTGAACAGGACGAGGACATCAACTTTGTTTACTCCTGCGAAGTGACTATGTACTCACAAACGGCAAGATTGATCGTAGAACAGGCGTTCAACTGGTATGAGAGTGATTTCGAAGAGTATGAAGAAGAGCCAGACAATGTTCTGGGAAATGAAGAGACTGCTCTAACTGTTGACGAGGCCGGGCTGATTGCTCTGAGTAGTGAATGTGCGGAGCAAGGAGATCTGCTCGGGACTGGAATTTATAACGATAATACCAGCACTTGGTGGCTTGATTTAGATATGCGCCCAGCGCATGAGAAAGAGGGATGTAATCCTGCTTGTGTAGTTGGTGACGTGACCATGACTGCTGAAATTAACTGGCGTTGTACTGGATTAATCGTTGAATAATTTATGTCCAAAACTCCAAAAACCAAAATAATATGAAAAAAATTACCATTCCCATTGCCATCATTCTTATAATCATTCTGTCCGTAATTACGGTTCTGATGGATCAAAAAGAAAAAGCCGTTGACCTGTCTTTAGAAGCTGCCCTTTTAATTGCTGAAAATAGTGAGTGCACTTATTACAATGAACCAACCGGAACTGGAACTTTCGATGATTATTATTGGTTGTGGTATCTAGATATGGGTTCTGAGCAAGGGGCAAACGGTCAATGGTTTACATATTCTTGTATCGTTGATATATATAATCAAACTGCAAGATTTGTTGTAGAAGGAGAAGGGTATAATTGGTACGAAAGTGATTTTGAATAAACTATGTCTAAGACTCCGAAATACGACGCCAAGGTAAAAGAGCTGATCAACGCGGTTGAGCCAGGGGAGAAGACCTGTGCTTTGTTAGGTGATCGCTGGACATTAGAGCAAAAAGAGATTGACGAGTATCGTCGGTTTAATGTTCCACCTTCAAAATTGTCGCAGAACACGCGCTGGAAATGGCAGGCGTATTTTGATGTGGGTTATCAGTTCTGGTGGAATAAACGTTATGATACAGGTGAACGCACCCTGTCTTTTCATCATCCAGAGACAGGTGTAAAAGTTCTTCCAGATCGCGAGTGGCATAATTGTGATTTTTCAGATATTAATAAAGATCATGATTCATCGCGGCCATTCTTTAGTCAATTAAAAGAATTATTGCAAGAAGCTCCGCTCCGCGCAACTTTTGATGCCGTGCCTCCAGATAATTCTATTACGCTGTTTTCTTTTGGCGACCGTAATAGTTATTTTATGTTTGCCTGTGAATCATCTCGTAGTTATTATTCTGTCGGTGCCTTTAATGCGGAAGATTCATCTTTGTTATTTTTGGCAACAGATGTTACTAAATCACACAATGTTCTTCATTCTGAGCGAATTTATAATTGTCGATATATTCGAGATAGTTTTGATTGTATGGATAGTAGTTTCTTGTTTGATTGTCGTAACTGTAAAAACTGTTTTGGAGCTAGCAACAAGCGGAACAAAGAATACATTTGGTTTAACGAGCAGTTAGCGAAAGACGAATGGGAAAAGCGTCGGGCTGAAGTTGATTTGGGAAGTCGGGCTGAAGTGGAGAAGTGCTATCAGTTGTTTGAACAAACGCTGCTTGAGGATACGGTCTGGCCCGAGAACTTTAATGAAGGCAGCGAAGACTCAACTGGTGACTATTTGCAAGGAGCAACGCGATGTATTAATTGTTTTGATTCGGTTAAAGGGGCAGTCGATAATTATTGGTCGGCCTGGCTGTTTGGTGCACCACAGGGTAATACGATGTGTTGGGGTGCTGTTAATTGTTCTGATTGCTATACATGTGTTTCTTGCCCAGAATCAAATCGGTTGAAATTTTGTTATCGATGCACACGCTGTGAAGATAGCGAATATCTTTATGGGTGCATTGATTGTTATAACTGTTTTGGTTGCATAAGTTTAAAAAAGAAAAAGTTTTGTATTTTAAATAAGCAATATTCTGAAGAGCAGTATTGGAAAAAGCTGGATGAAATAAAATCACAAATGCTAGATGAGGATGCTTATGGAGAATATTTTCCAACCACATTTTCAACATCTTATGTTCCGGAGTGCGGTGCCTTATTGTACGCTGGGGCAGATCTTGAAGAGGTTGAAAAGCTTGGTGGAAATAAGTTTGATCCAAACGAAAAGGATGCGGCTGGTATGAGCGAAGTTGATTTAGATCACGTAAGGTCAGCCGAGGATGTACCTGATTCCATTGGTGATTTGAGTGATGATTGGGCAGGTGCGCCAATTTTGGATAAAGATATTGATCGGCGATTTAGTATTTTGAAACCCGAATTAGAGCACTACCGATCTCTTAGAATAGCACCACCAAATGATCATTTTATTTTGCGAATGAAGAAACTGTCCAGTGTTAGTCAGAAGGCACAATTAGAATATCGAAATTGTGCAAAATGTTCGGGCAAAGTTTTAACATCCATCAACAAAGGCTATCCTGAGCGCAAGATCTACTGTAAGCAGTGTTATTTTGAATATCTAGAAAAGCATGGCTAGTAAGACTCCTAAATTTGATACTAAGATTAGGGAAATATTGGATGCGACCAAGCCAGGGAAGCGGATTTGTGAGTTCACCAACGAGAAGTGGGAAATGACGAATGAGGAAATCTCCTGGTACCGTGTCTTCAACGTTCCACCGTCTAAATATTCTCCACTATCTCGTTGGCGTTTGATGACGTCTTTTTTCGATGGCTGGCAATGGTGGTACAACAAGCATCCGGAAACAGGGAAGCCAGTGTTAAGTTGGGTTCATCCGGCCAGTGGTTACAAAGTTATTCCGGACAAGGAATGGCATGATCGAGACTTTAGTCATATCACGCTTGAGTACGATCCTGAGCGGTCATTTTTTGGACAGTGTGATGAATTGAATAAACAGATCCCATTTCCTGCATCAAAAGATTTTGAAAAGTCTTACAATTCGATTACAGCTGTCTCACTAGGCGATCAGGACAGTTATTTTGTTTTGGCCTGTCGGTCCAAACGATCAATATATTGTTCGTGTGCCAAAGATATCGAGGACTCGGCTGAAGTCTTTTGGTCAACTAAGGTCCAGGATTCGTACCACATTGTTTTCTCGCACCGGATTCATAAGTGTAAGTTCGTGCTACAGAGCCATGATTGCATCAATTCAAATTTTTTGTTCGACTGTCGAGATTGTGAACACTGTTTTGGTACAACCAACAAACGTCATCGGAAGTACGTCTGGTTTAATGAACAGCTCTCGAAAGAAGAATATGAAAAGCGTTTGTCTGAAGTTGATCTAAGCTCTCGTCATCAACTGAACAAATATCGAGATCGTTTCACGAAAATGATCGAAGAAGATACGGTCTGGCCAGAGAATTTTAATGAGGCTGTCGATAATTGTGTCGGAGAATATATCGAAGGCTGTACTAATTTGAAATACGTCTTTGCTTCTGATCCAAACTCTCGAGACATTTACTGGTCCACGGCCGTGCACGGTAACTGCAATAACCTCGCTTTCTGTGCCGGGGCCATGGGCTGCAGCTACTGCTATTACACAATTTCGTTTGAATGTTCTCGCGATTTGTTTTCTTATGAGAGCGACGCGTGTCAAAATTGCGAGTACTGTTTTAATTGTACTGATTGTGAATTCTGTTTTGCCTGCTCTGGTTTGAAACGGAAGAAATATTGTATCTTTAACAAACAGTTTTCTGAGGACGAGTACTGGCAACGTCTTGATGAGATCAAATGCAACTTGCTCGACCGTGGTGAGTACGGCGAGTTTTTTCCAGCTAAGTACTCACCAAGTTATTACCCAGACGCTGGAAGCTTGATTTATGAAACGGAAAATATGGGTGCGATTTACGGAGCTCTAGACTATGATCCTGAGTCCATGGGCGCGATCGGGGAAGATCTGGAAGATGAATCAAAGATGCGAGACATTTCAGAAGTGCCGGACAGTATTGATGACATGAATCCTGAGGAATGGGTCGGTGTCCCAGTTTATGATTCAAAAGTCAACCGTCGCTTTTCGTATTTGAAACCAGAGATCGAGTTTTATCAAAAAAACCGCTTAGCTCCGCCAGATATCCACTTTATCCCGCGAGTTAAACAGTTGTATCATGAGGGCAATATTGGTATCTTTGAAAACACAACCTGCACTCAATGTAGCAAAGCCGTTATGGTCGCCAAAAACATAACCTACAAAC
>CAYZPO010000058.1:0-6738 GCA_964480695.1 uncultured Gammaproteobacteria bacterium
AGTAATAATGATTATTACTATGAAATTGAGGCAAGTGTATCTCTTGTACCATTTGCTTTAGGTAGTTGGGATAATTAAGTTTATAAATATTTGACCTCAATCCAACAACAAGGCTTTACTTTGGTGGAGGTGATAGTTACTTTGGCTATTATTGTAGTTGTGGCAGCAGCCAGCATCCCTCTTTATAGTTATTGGCAAAATATGGATTCCCTGGATTCATCTCGGTTCATGATTTTGCAAGACATTCGTTCAGCTCAAGCCAGTTCAATTGCTGGAGAAAATCAGTCCTCTTTCGGGGTCTTTTTTTCTTCAACTGAATACATTATTTATCAGGGTGATGCTTACACTTCCAGAGAACCGGCCAAGGATATAATAAGATATTTGAAAGATGATCTGGTTCTGTCTGGATTGTCTGAGGTGGCTTTTGAGAAAGAGACCGGGACGTCATCTACTACTGGCACCCTTGTTATTACTAATACAAAGACTAATAATACAGAAAGTATCACTGTTAATGAGGTTGGTCTGATTTATTAAAATGAGTATTTTTAAGCTTAAAAATGGAGTAAGTTTAATTGAGGCACTGATTGCCATGGGTCTGTTTTTTGTTTTTGCCACCGGAGCAATTGTTTTAACTTTTCGATATCTTAATACTATTCAACGTTCAATTGACTTATATAATGTTGAGACAATTGCTACAGAAAGCATGGAAGCGGTTTATGGGATCGCTTATGATTCTTGGGCTTCAATGGTTGATGGAACCTATGGATTAGATTCTGGGAGTGGATCATGGGAATTTGATGGTAGCCCTGATCTGATTGATGGACGATATACCCGGACAGTTGCAGTTTCTTCAATTAGTCGTGACGTGGACTGTATTTTGGACGAGCTAGGTACTGCTGATCCAGACAGCAAACAGGTGGCTGTAACGGTTGAGTGGCCATTAATGGGATCAACTCAGAGCAGAGGCTTTAGTAAGCTTTTTACTAACTGGAGAAATCCTATACAGTGCCCACCAGAGCCAGAAGGTCCAGGAGGACAAGCTGGGGGTCTTGGTCTTGATGTTGGTGGGGCGTTTCGTGAAGAATTTATTAAGTGGTGGAATTTTTTAGTTCTAATTGACAATATAGTAATTACTAATATATCTGATCAACCAGTGACCGTAGATAAAGTCCAGGTGTTTATGGATGAACCATCAATGCGTATTTTTGGTTTTTATATGGATGGTTCAAAACGTTGGGGTTGGTTTGGCCCGGGTTCTCCTGGAGGGAGTCAATATTCAGGAACTGAATTAAATGTTAGTGACTATGAAATTGATCCAGGAGAAGATATTACAATTAAGATGTGGTTTTTTACAAGTGGTTATGGCGCAGTGACTTTTAGTATAAATTTTATTATGGAAGATGGGACTGAAATTGAAACGGATGAGTTTACTATATGATCAAACAACAGGGAATTACTTTGATTGAGTACACGATCTATATCGGAATCGTTGCTTTTGTTTTATTGTCTTCGGTTACCTTTGCTTGGGTTATTATTGACGATCAAACTAAACAACAGTCATTAGTTGAAGTTAATGACATGGGGAGTTTTGTTTCTGGTAAGATCGGCTATGCTGTGAGGCGAGCTGAATCAATTGATGAGTTAACCACTTATGATGTTAACCCGGGTCGGCTAATGATTAATTATCAGGCTGAGCCACAAATCACTTTTGATACTTATCAGAAAGAAATTACTTTAGGAGATGAAACATTTTTTATTACCAAGCTAAGAAGGCAAGAAGGGGCTAATCCTGCCGTAGACATCACTTCGGATTTGGTTAATGTTACTGAATTTATTATCACTGATTTATCAACGGCCAGTATTGTTACCTTACAACTAACTTTAGGAATTGAAAGAGTAAATCCAAGCAATGACAAAACATATGAAGCAGTTATGTCTTGGACACCGTCATTTAGTGTCCGAGAACCATAAGAGAGGATTTATCATGATTGTTGCCGTGATTATTATCGGGGCAGTTGTTTCGGTTATTCTAGTTTCTACAACTTTAAGCAGTTTAACTCAGCTTAAATCTTCTGATTCTTCTGCTAGAGGAGTTGCTACACGGTATTTTACAGAAGGATGTTTACAAGAGGCATTGATTAGAATGAATTGGAATGAAAATTATAATGGCGGCACGTTCGCTTATAACGGGGGTACCTGCACAGTTGCGGTTTCTGGAGTTGGTGGAAACAGAACTTTGGACGTGATTGGTTCTTTTGGAGGATATATCCAGACTTTAAGTGTCGATGTAACTTTAAGCCCTTTCTTGATTACCGAATGGGATAATTAGCTTGTTGTGGATATTTAGTTCAGCTTATTTAAGCGAAGTGTGCTAAAATATAATTAATAAAAGTCGATAATTTAAATAAAAAATTAAATAAAATCCTATGCGCAAAGGTTTTACTTTAATTGAGTTGTTGATCGTTATTGCGATCATTGCTATCTTGGCTGCTGTTGTTTTCGTAGCCTTGGATCCATTAACTCGTTTCCAAGACTCACGTGACTCAAGTCGTTGGTCAGACGTTTCAGCCGTGCTTGACGCCATTAAGGTTGATCAGGTTGATAATGGAGGTTCGTATGTTGCCTCTGTTACTGGCATGAATGCCGGTGAAGTCTACATGATTGTTGATGGGGCTCTCATGGTTGCAGGTTGTGATGACAATAATGCTAACTGTGACACTAACGTTACCGACGATGATAACTGTGTTAACTTGGCAGCGATGGCAACTGAAGGATATTTGGGCAGTGTCCCAATTAGTCCAGCCGGATCTGTTACTTGGGATTCTGGTGCCGCTGCTGGCAACGAGGGAACTGGTTACACAGCTCAGCGTGATGCCACTGGCATTGTCACTATCCGTGCCTGTGAGTCAGAGAATACCACAGAAATTTCAGTTTCTCGATAGAATTTCGACAAACAAAAAAGACCCTGCCAACGGCGGGGTCTTTTGTTTTTTATTCTTGACAGCCATCAATCAGTTCCAAGATCTGGTCATAATGTTCCCGAATAATATGTTCAGCTCGGAATTTTTCAGCAAATTCGGCCAGTTGTTGGCAGACTTTAACCAGCGTTTCCTTGTTTGGTTTTTCGAAATCTCCACCAGCCCCTGTAAAACATTGTCTGACCAATTGAGTGATGTTTAAACGTTCTAAATGGGCCCTTTCTTGTTCTGTAAGGCCGTTATCCACGTCTTTTAGAGATTCGGCCAAAACGGTCTTGTGAGCTTGAGTAAAGCACTCAATTATGGCGTCACGAGCATCAATGCTTGAATAAGGCATGGAAGTGTCAATTCCGTAGATGATAGACATATTTTTGATTATTTTTGTCGAATTACCACTAAGGTAATTATAACGCATTTTTTATATTCGACACAATAAACAGAAAAACGTCTACAAAATAGACGCTCTTCTGGAGCGGGTGACGGGAATCGAACCCGTATCATCTGCTTGGAAGGCAGAGATAATAGCCGTTATACGACACCCGCTTTTTGACTTACTGGTCGGGCTGGCGGGTCTCGAACCCACGACCTCATGGTCCCAAACCATGCGCTCTACCTACTGAGCTACAGCCCGATAAATGTGTTGAGAGTATAGCAAAGAAATCGATGCCTGTCAACGCAAAAGCGAGGCTTAAAAACCTCGCTTTTTTAGCTAAATTTTAGTATGGATACTGGATTGTTGTGACCAATCCCAAGCTACCGCCGTCGATGTATAAGCTGAAGATATCTTCCCCAATTCCGATGAAAAATTCAGTGCGAAAGCGTAAGGAGACCCAAGTTGCTCCGGCCACGCTGTAATAGTTTCCGTTGCTCAGGTAAACGAACTCCCCGGCTGGGCTGAGAATCAATGTACCGGTTGGGTGCACAGCAGCTGAAATCTCCTCGCCGACAGTATAGTTGCCCCAGAACCCATCAGCGATGTCGACTACACGAGTTGACCATTCAGCACCATAAAGATCAGTAGCGATCTCTTCACTCATAATTTCACGCAAGACAGCTCCTGGTTCAACTGCATAGACTTTAGGTGATGTCTGAAGTTTGACCAAATGAGTTCCTGGTCGGACAGTCACATTGGCTCCGAGTGGGTAATCGGCCATTTCTTCAGCACTAATTTCTTCAACATCGTCAAAGTCTTCCCACCAAGAATAATAGACTGTGTCGTTAGGGAAGGCGTGGCGTTTGTTTTCGTCTCCAACAAAGTAGACAGCGGAGTCATATTGAGTATCCGGATCACCATCATCTGGCAGTGTTATCAATCGACCTTGGTCTGTTGGTTCAACTTCAACTTCAGTCTCAGTTTCTTCTTCCTCTTCGGCTGGATCTTCTTCTACTACATTTAACTCAAGAACCTCGACTGCATCTAATTTCCAAACTTCTTCTTCGGTTGAGTTAACTCGCACGTAGCGATAAGGTTCAGTTCCGGTATACGGAATTTCTAGCTCGGTTACACCAATCGGAATCAGATCCCACCAGTCGTCCAAAAGATCGTCGTTAACATCGTAAAATTCGACTCTGGCATAAGCTCCGTAGTTAAGTAGGTATAGGTGCAAAGTCAGATTTCCGATTCCTTCTTCGCCTTCCCCTAGGTCAAGTTTGATGTATTGATCATCAGCCAGAAAGTCAGCGTAGACTTCATCAGGAGCACCAAGAGCGTTTGAAGGGCTCAAAACCTGAGTGGTGTTATTAACGATACTGTCAGCGTAAACATCAGTCTCTTCTGCCTGAATTCCTGTCAGTGGCATGAGTAGGAAAGACAGGATTGTGAAAAAAATAGTAACTTGTCGCATATTTTGAAAGTTTAATTCTTTTTCATTATATCCTTAAAAAGGAAAAAGCGCTACTTACCCGGACGGGTTTTCGCGCAGATGGTCGGATGACCAAAGATCTATTCGTGCCGGCACCGGTGGAGGAAAAGGTGGCGCCAGGCGTCGAATCGTTCAGCCATCTTGAGAAGGGTGACCGCTGCCTCGCAGTCAGCGGCGTGGAGATAGGTGATGGTTCCGGCTACACACCTGATCTGCATCAGGTCGGCGCTGATCTTGGCTGCCGTTGCTGGATCCTCCAGCCGACGTCGGAGTGAGCCGTGCAGGCCCGTGGGCCAGGTTTTGGGCACTGCCATCTTCACCTGATGATCAAAGGGAAGCCAGCCCCAGTCTTCCCAGGTCAGATCTTCCGTGCCCCAGCCCTCTGGAACAGTGCCGGAGAGACAGGAGTACATCTCTTGCTGGACCACGGCGTAGAGACGCGGGATCAGCCAGGGGATGTAGTCGCTCCAGATCAGATCCCAGAACCCACACGTGACCAGAGCTTTCTGGGCATCGGCTTTGATCTGGTCCGGACCTTTCTTGTCCGGGGCGCGAAGGCAGTTGATCAGGAAGTCGCGAACGTTCTTGCATTCCCGATCGAGTAGAGCCGAGTGGGTTGGATCAGCTGCGTAGAACGCGACCACCAAGGCGAAAGCGTCCACCACATCGGGATCAGGTTCGGTGTGGTGCAGTGTGTTTCCTTCGTGGAGCACTAACCAGCGAACCACGGTCCGAGCCAGCACCTCACGGGCCAGCCCACGCAACTCCTCGTTTGGTTCTCGTCTTGCCTTCTCGTTCCCGATGAAGATCAGGAAACGGGCTGAGTTGTGGTAATCGAGGCGTCTGGCGACCTTGCGAATCGAGCCTTCGGCCTGATCGGGGTCGGTGTCCGGATTCGTGTAGCGTGCCACGTAGTCCGCTAAGGATTTCGGCACGGGTCGTTTGGTTGGAGGGTTGAATTCCGGCAGCTGCTCTTTGTGGATGCTCATGTTATCTCCTTCTTCTGGTGACCATCATTTGGGTAGGTCACAAGGGTTAATGAGCGTTGAAGTGCGGGTGCACCCCGTGTGCACCAACGCTCCAACCTTACGATAAATAGGGAGGGAAGTCAAAATTATTAAGTGACGAAAAAACCACCTTTCGGTGGATTTTCACGGTGGTGCCAAAAGGTCAGACTCGTGGAGATATGAGTTTTGGGATAAATACAGAATGCACGGCTAAAATGATAAACATGCTTATAGCAGCTACAGTAAAACCAACTTGAAATACATTTACTAGTAAAACCATTATGCCAAATAAAATCATTTGTAAAAACATTGATGAAGCATTCCAATACATGGCTGTTGAAAGACTATCTTTCTTTTCACCTTTTTCACAAATATCACTTCCTAGCGGAATACCAACTAAAATTGTAAATAATCCTACAAAAAATACACTAACGTATAAAAGGGTGCCGTTATCGACAAAAACTCGAAAAACCCAAATCAGAGCTAAGATGAAGCTGGCAATCCCTATCACTTTGGCCCGATCTTGTTTTTTGATTTTGCCAGCATAGAAAGTGAAGAACATGGCACTAATAGAAATAATAATTGGTAAAGCTGCCACGGATTCAATGGAATCAAAAAGAAAGAAGATAAAGATCGGCCAGACAATACTTTCTGCGGCATTATGAATTCCGTAACAGCCATTTGATAAGTAATCTTTGTATATGTCCCAACTATTGAAAAATTCACGGAATGTCTTTTGTTTACGTTTTGGTCGGTCAGGTACATCCCTCATATAGAACAGGGGGATGATCGAGAGAATCAAGACAAGTACACTGATCAAAATCAATACTTGGTGATTGAAAAAAATCAATACCAGGGCGCCAAAAGCAGGGGCTAAAATTCTTGCTAGTC
>CAYZPO010000059.1:0-1527 GCA_964480695.1 uncultured Gammaproteobacteria bacterium
GTATATTGCACCCCGAAATTAACCGCGTCTGTGCGTTCGCTCATCCAAACGTCCAAATGATAGTGGTATCGTGTGTTCATGCGGTCCTCAACAATAAAAACCTTGTCTCCATACAGTTCGGGTAATCGCACGCGAGCCCCAATCGGCAAAAAGTTAGCTGCCACAACACCGTCGCGCACACGGGTATTAGAAGCAGTGATAAATGGGGTCGAGTCACATTGCCAAACATCAGATGAGTAGGCTGTAATCGGAACCTCGATAAAGTGTCGGGGTTCAGCCAGCTCGGCTTGAGGTAGTTCGCCGTGATCGCGCCAACGGTTGGCCAAAGCGTCTAATCGCAGTCTCATCTCAACCGCCTGTACACTGTCGATTTGAACCGGTGGCTCTAGCTCAGCAAAAGCGATCACTGGCAACGAAAAACTGGTCATGCCCACAGAAGACACAACAACTAGCAACAGCTTAATTGTGTTGCGCTTAAGAAAGTCTTTAATTTTTTCTAGCTTTTGCATCATAAAACAAAAAGTGTCCGTTCCCCGGACGCTGAATAAAGTATATCACATTTTAGCTTATTTGTCAATAGTTTGAGCTTGAATAAAAACTGAAATTAAGGTAGTCTGAGGGCATACCCGGCGGTTGCCGGGCAAGCTTTATGGCCTATCAACAAAGACGGGTGCGACCGAATCGACCTGTTCGACGGCGTTACACCAAGAAAAAACCTTATTTCAAAAAGCTGCGCCGCTGGCTCAAAAAACAGAAGCGCAAAGACCTGGGCAAAAACCTGTTTCTTTTGGCGGCAGCGCTATTTGTGTTGGGAACAATTTTTACTTTAGGTATTTTTGCTTGGGCTGCCCGTGACCTGCCAAATCCGGATGAGTTGATCGAGCGTAACGTGATTCAGTCAACCAAAATTTATGATCGTACTGGTGAGCACCTATTATATGAAATTCACGGCGACAAAAATCGCACCATGGTTGAGCTGGAAAATATTCCCCAAACCCTAATCGATGCCACCATTACTGTTGAAGACCAGCAATTCTACAAACACTCTGGTTTTAACCCGGTTCGAATTTTTGAAGGCGTTGTCTTTGGAACTCTGTTCCGAGGAAGGGCCACTGGTGGTTCCACTATTACTCAGCAGTTTGTAAAAAATGCGGTCTTGACCAACGAGCGTCGCATCAGCCGTAAGATCAAAGAGTTGGTTCTGTCAATCGAGCTAGAGCGCCGTTTTAGTAAAGACGAGATTCTGCAAATGTATTTCAACGAAATCCCGTATGGTTCTACCAACTACGGCTGTGAGTCTGCGGCTCAGGCCTACTTTGATAAATCAGTGACTGAAATAACTCTGGCTGAGGCAGCAACCTTAGCTGCTCTACCTAAGGCCCCGAGCCGGTATCTGAACAACCCAGACCTACTGGATGACCGACGCGATCTGATTCTCCAAATGATGGTGGGCGAGGAATACATCACCCAAGACGAGGCCGATGTTGCCATAGATGAGATAGTTGAAATTCAAGAAAACGTTTCTAA
>CAYZPO010000059.1:1627-6736 GCA_964480695.1 uncultured Gammaproteobacteria bacterium
GGACCAGTTACTTTGCGCACTGCGCTTCAAGGATCTTTGAACATCCCAGCCGTGAAAACTGTTTATATGGTCGGAACCGAGGACGCAATCGATTTTGCTGAGGCTGTTGGCTACACAACCTTGGAGGATCGCTCGCGCTTTGGTCTTTCTGTGGTTCTTGGTGGAGCAGAGGTTGAATTGCTTGAACATGTTAACGCCTATGCCGCGTTTGCCAACGAGGGCACTCACTACGAGCCGGTGTCGATTCTCAAAGTTGAAGACGCTGACGGTGAAACTTTGGAAGAATGGAAAGAGGAGCGAGGTACCGAAGCCATGGACACTAACATCGCTCGCATGATCACTAACGTCCTATCAGACAATGCCGCTCGAACCTATGTTTTTGGAGCAAGTAGTTATTTGCAGCTGGGTGATCGACCCGTGGCTGCCAAGACTGGAACCACCAACGACTATCGTGACGCCTGGCTCATCGGATACACCCCGTCGCTGGCCGCTGGTGTCTGGGCTGGAAATAATGATAACAGTGAGATGGTGCGCGGGGCAGGGGGGTCTACTGCGGCCGGACCGATCTGGAATGATTTCATGCGTCAAGCTTTGGCTGACACTGCCATTGAATCATTCACGGCCCCAGAAATTCCGACTACTGGCCAAGCCATCTTAGACGGACAGCTCCCAGAAACCACAGTCATTATCGACCGGGCCTCAGGCAAGCTAGCCACAGACTACACCCCATTGTCTTATCGCCAAGAAACCACTTACGCCGAGTATCACAACTCTTTGCATTATATTGATCGAGACGACCCGCTGGGAGGGGCTCCGGGTAACCCAGATAGCGATCCAATGTACGAGCCGTGGGAAAATGCGGTCCTGGATTGGATCGAGCGCCAGCAAGAGGAAACTGGCGTAGTAATTGTTCAAGGCGAACCACCAACCGAGTACGACGACCTACATGTGCCAGGCAACTTTCCTGAAATCTCCATCACTTCTCCAGGCTCAGGCGAAACCTTGGAATCGCGCAACGTTGAGTTGTCAGTCGAAGCCAGTGCGGCCCGTGGTGTGTCTCGAATTGAATACTATATCGACGACCTGTATCTAACTGCGGACACCTCGTCCCCGTTCTCCACACATGTTCTATTACCAAACACTATCAGCCGCGGTGAACATGCCCTCAAGGCCGTGGCTTACGACGACATCGACAATTCGGCCAGCGAAACCATCACCATCGATTTACAGGCCGACGCCGCTGACGTCTCAATCGAGTTCCGCTCACCAAACAACAGCCAAACTATTGACCCGATTGAACCAACGTTCTCGGTTGTTCTGGAATTACAGAACCCGACCGACTACAGTTCGGTCTCACTTTACAGTGAGGCCGTGGGCAGTGGATCAAAACTCATGGCCGGAACTGTAACCAGCCCAACCTCGCCATTCATCACTTTTGACTGGGCTCTTCCTGCAGCAGGCCAGTATGTTTTATCAGCCCGAGCCAACTCTTTGGTCGGAGCAGATCTAGAAACCCTGGGTATCCTGGTCTGGGTTAGTGATTATGTACCAGGGCCAACCGAGGAGCCAACAGAAGAAGGTGAGGAGGGAGAAGAACCAGAACCCGAGCCCCCACCAAACCTAAACCCGTTTGAGTAGCAAAAAAACGACCTAGCCGCCGGCTAGGTCGTTTTTAAAAAGTAAGGGCCCCGCAGGCAGGGCCCACGAGGCAAGTTGAAAAGTATGACCGATTGTTGTCCCTGGAGCTACTCCTCGCCGAGAAGCTGGTGCGCCAGGTTGTCGGTGATGAAGGCCCTGGCCTTGGGAACGGCCTCGATCCCGGAAAGAAGGTCCAGCTCGCCTGAGGTCCTAGACCAAACCACGACGCGCTTGTCCGGGTACTCGGCCTTGATTCGGTTGGCCTGCTCGACCAGCCCCCTGGAAGCCAGGATAACCACGTCCGGACTCTGCCAATCGCGCAAAATCCTCTCGAGCGATTCCCGGTCGCCTCCGGCAACGGACACCAGCCCATTGACGCGACGCTGTCCGCTGCGATCGCGGGCGTTCGTAAGCAGCTTGATCATTTCACGACAAGTCCACTTGGCCATCTCGTCAGAAACACTTCCGTAGCCCTGCCACACCACCAGAACAAAGACGTCCACTGCAGCCCCCTTTCGTTTTGTGTGCTCAAACCCTAGCCCAAAAAGCCGCCCGTGTCAAGCCACAACAAAAACCACTCCAGAACTGTCTGGAGTGGTTTTTGAAATTTGGAGCTTGTCTTTTAGTGCTTGCTATTGCTTAATCGGCATGATGATGTACTGATACCCTTCTTCGCCTTGTGGGGTTAGCAAGCACGGGTTGGCTCCGTCAATGGCCCGGAACAAAACCTTGTCCGTAGACAGAGCATTAAGTCCGTCAAGTAAATATCGATAGTTAACCGTGACCGCGGCCTCGTCGCCAGACACATCACCAAGACACACAGCCGTGTTTTCTCCTTTAGTCGCGTCCGCACCAGCCACCACAACCCGACCTTCAGCCGGAACAATCTTTAAACCAACATCAAACAGCCCGGTTCGGGAAAACAGGCTGGCGGTTTTAACCGCTTTGATAAACTCAGCCCGACCCAGCACGGCCTCTGATCGAAAATCTTTAGGAATAATTTGAGTATAATCAGGATACTCGCCCTCAACCGTACGTGAGGTTAGCTCAGCCGAACCAAAAGTAAACACAGCCTGGTTCTCTGCCAACTGAATTGTGGCTTGCTCGGGCGCTTCGGCTCCGTCTTTAAACAAAGACAGAGTGCGGGCCACCTCAGCCAGGGCTCGGGCCGGCACAATTGCAGCAACAGAGGCTCCGGCCGGAGCAGAAACCAAAGGCAGCGTGCTCTCAGCCAAACGATAGCTATCTGTAGCTGCCAGAACTAGCTCACCCTTTCCGCTCTCAATCTCTCGAAACTGGACTGAGACCCCGGAAAGCTCTGGGCGGGACTCATTGCTGGCCACAGCAAACAACACGCGAGCCAGGGCCACACGAAGCGCCTCAGCTGGAACAACAAAAGAGCCGCCCCCAGCAGCCGGAGGAACCAAAGGAAACTCAGACGCAGCCAGGCCCTTTATCTTGGTTTTGTTGTCGCCACAGCTAATTGACAGCTCGTCGGCTGTACCCACAACCTCTACGGCCTCGTTTGATAATAAAGAAACATAGTCAAAGAACAGTTTTGCTGGAACAGTAATTTCCCCCTCTTCTTCCACCTTTCCTCGCACCGAGCACGCGGCTGCGGTTTCTAGGTTGGTGGTGGTCAGTCTCAACGACCCGCCCTCGGTCTTGATTAGCACGTTATTCAGGATTGGTAGGTTGGTGTTTTTCCCTGCCAGCCCACCAGTAATTGCTAGTCCTTGGTGCAGGTTGTCTCGTGTACACGACAGCTTCATAGTGATTAGATAAATACTTTCTTTATTGTTTATAGTTGTAGTAGTAGGGCTGTGGAAAGGGTTGATAAGTTGCTTTCAGCCCCGTTTTTTCAGGCCCGCCCCTGTTGGCGAGCTGTTCCTTTTTCTGTTGGTTGTCTGTTGGTTGTTGTGGGCCCCGCCGTCCGCCGTCCGCCGCGCGGCCCTTTTCCCCGGCCGCTGCCCTGCTTCTCAACACCCCTTTCCTCCAGAAACCCACGGACAAGCCCACAGCTTGTTGACACTAGGCCGCGTACAGGCGCTGCTTGATCAGTTCCAGGTCGTGCTGCAACTTTTCGTCCTCGCTCAGAATATTGGAAATTTTGTCATAGGCATGCATGGCTGTGGTGTGGTCTCGTCCGCCCAGCTCTTGGCCAATCGAAGGATAAGAGCTTTTCATTTCTTCGCGCATGATATACATAATGATCTGTCGCGGGAAAGCCAAGCGCTTTTCTCGGCTCTTGCTCAGGACCTCGTCAATCGCCAGGTCATAATATGCAGCCACGGTCTGGATCAAGTGTTTTGGAGTAATGTTTTTCTTGGCCCGGGTTGGTTGGAAGCTAGAAAGAATCGGTTTTACGCTATCAATTGTTGGTGAAATGTTTTTAAACTGATGGAAAGCGATAATTTTATTGAGCGCCCCTTCTAGTTCGCGCACGTTTGACTGAACAATCGTGGCTACGTGATGGAGAATCTCTCGATCAAGCAAATAGCTCTTGTCTCGGCTCTTGGCCTCTAAAATAGCGATTCTGGTTTCAAAGTCTGGGCTACCGATATCAGTCATCATTCCCCACTCAAAGCGCGACAGCAAGCGATTTTCAAGCGCTGGGATGGCTTTTGGTGGCCGGTCTGAAGAAATAACGATCTGCTTGTTTTCCTGGTGTAAAGCGTTAAAGGTGTGAAAAAATTCTTCCTGAGTCCCTTCTTTTCCAGTGATAAACTGAATATCATCAACCAGCAGCACATCAACGTTACGATAAACATCCTTGAACTCTTTGGCTCGTCCGGTGCGCACAGCGTGGATAAAATCATTAGTAAACTTTTCACAGGTGACATACAGGATGCGCGTGCTTGGTGTCTTTTTAATCAGCTCATGACCTATGGCCTGCAACAAGTGAGTCTTTCCAAGACCAACCCCGCCATAAATAAAAAGCGGGTTGTAAACATCGCCAGGCTGGGACGAAACTGCTTGGGCAGCAGCATGAGCCAGCTCGCTTTGTTTTCCAACCACGAAACACCCGAAGTTGTATTTTGGATTTAAAGAAACATTGCCATTACTAGCAGCTGGAACCGGCTCAGAAGACTCTTGATAATCCGGGATCACTAGCTCTTCCTCCATCACCGGTTGTGGGGCTCCTTGTTTAGACTCAACCAAATACACCACTCCACGCACACCATTATTAGTTAGGCTTTGCAACGAAGCGGTGATGTCTTTATGGTACTTTTTTTCCAACCAAGCCTTGGTAAATGTGTTAGGAACACCAACCTTCACTTCCCCGCCATCAAACGATATGATAAAGGTGTTCTTGAACCAGGTAGTAAAGTTGGCTTTACTTAGTGTAAGTTCAAGCTCCCCAAGGGCGGCTTGCCACAGCTCGTTGGTGTTCATAGGCTTTTGTTTTTATATGAATGTTTCAGCTGTGGTACTATATAACAAATATCCACATGTGGGCAAGTGGGTGGA
>CAYZPO010000060.1:0-6246 GCA_964480695.1 uncultured Gammaproteobacteria bacterium
CCTAAGATCAATGTATTGAATAGCGTTTGGGTTATCAATTGACTCGCGGAGAATGATAACCAGGTTGTTGGCCTGGGCTTCGATATCTTCTATGGGGATAAAATAGATCTTGTAATCTTGATCAGTCTTAGCTATCAGCCAGTTATCATCATTAGATTCAGCGTAGAAGTATTCGATCACAATACCTCCTTGAGCAGCTAGTCCAAAGAAACCAATTGTGCCTTGAACCACAGAGTCTGACATTACAGTTTGTCCAAGACTGACTGGTTTGTTTTCTAGATCATGGATTTTAGGCAGGTCAGCATAAGTTTCCTGTTCTTCCGGAGTTATGGTACGGATGATAGTTCCAGCCAGGTCAATCAGATACTGTTGTTCTGATGTGGCCCAGATCATTTTTGAAACTCGTTCAGTTACGGTCACTGAGAGCGTTTTTTTCTTTAGCTTTATCTCAGTGCTTTCAAAGACAAATTTTTTGACTAAATGTTCTGTCAGCCTATCTTCGCTAAAAATCCAGCGATTATTGCCTGGCAAGACTAGCCAACGGTTTTTGTCTAGATACGAGCTGATCTCGCTCTCGACCAGACTGGTATCGATATACTTTGTCCCTTCTACATTTACATGATCAATCCGGAACCAAGGGTTGTAGAAAATTAGGTAAATCAAAAGTCCAGCGATCAGGATCGCTAGTAGATACGGCCAGCGCTTATGTTGCTTTTTCTGTCGCTCAAAATACGGATTCTGCCAATGCCGCGCACCGAATCGTTTACGTTGATACCCGCGAAAAAAATCGCGCCGTTTTCTAGGCATAAATATTCGCTATCTATTATATCAGACTCTAAATAGCTGTCCTAATTATTGTTTAAATTTAGCTAATTTTAGGCCTTTGTAGGTTGACAAAAGGCCATTTTTATGCTATTCTACTCGGTTGTACTTCGCTTCACCTGCCGGATGAACCGGGAGCATGGCAGCGCGGGCAACGGAGTCTAGAATGGGTATTCAGATTTTCGGTCGTGATACGTTCGAGGACAATCTCTGGCGTCGAGCCATCGAGGTATTCTGCAGTCGGGTCTGGGCTGGTCATGAAGATCGCCTGAAGTTCTACTGGGATACCATGGGGCTTCACCTGAGGGTGGATGTCGATGATTGTGGCAAGGTTGTCACTGATGATCGCTTCACACCCTGGATTCACCCGGAGATGTCCGAGGTCCAGGTCCCCACGTTCGAGGACGACTGCGTACATCGCTGCAGTTCTCGTGCCGAGGACGTGCTCTGCGCCCTGCAGATCTTGGCCAAGAACGTGGCCGTCCGCATGCTGGTCATCACGTTCGAGGACGGCCAGGAGTTCATCTTCTGGAAGACCTCCCAGCGCGGATTCCTCGGAATGGCCGCTCGCGGCAACTTCAAATAGCCCTTTCCGACAACCATCAACCGCACACACCGTTTCTCAACTCACCTGCTCGTCACCCGGACAACCCCCCCCCCCTTTATGCGAAACCAATCCTTTGGGTGCGGTTTTGCTATTCAAAAAACACCCAGAACATGCCCGAGTGTTTTTTTTGTTTTATCTACTTAACAGGTTTCAGGACTTTCAGTTTGCCCATGTACGGCTGTAGTAGTTTTGGAATTTTGATGGAGCCGTCTTTTTGTTGGAAGTTCTCTAAGATCGCGATCAGAATGCGTGGAGACGCCACTAAAGTGTTGTTTAACGTGTGACAGAACTTGATCTCACCGTTAGTATCTCGATAACGAACTCCGATCCTACGAGCCTGCCAATCAGTTAAGTAAGAAGCAGAGTGAGTTTCACCGTACTCACCTCGTGAAGGCATCCAGGTTTCGATATCGTACATTTTGTACTTCCCTGTTCCCATATCACCAGTACACATCTGGATCACACGATACGGAAGTTTGAGATCTTGCAACAACTCCTCAGAGTTCTGACGAATCTCTTCTAACCACTTCAGACCTTCATCTACGTCATTCTTGCACAAGAGCAATTGTTCTACTTTTAAGAACTCATGGACGCGGTAGATCCCCTTGGTGTCTTTACCATAACCTCCGACCTCGCGACGGTAGCAAGATGAAAAACCAGCGAGTTTTACTGGGAGGTCAGCTTCATCCAAGATTTCGTCCGCATGATATGCGAGCAAAGATGGCTCGCTTGTACCAGCGAGATACTTTGTCTCTTTTTTGTCCTCACCTTCATGATCCTGGACTTCATAGATCTCGTCGCGTTCTCCAGGAAAGTGTCCAGAGCCAATTAAAGCCATCTCACGCACAATCGTTGGAGCAGACATGACTTCAAATCCTTTGTTGCGTAGTCGATCTAAAGCAATCATCATCAGACCCATGTGCATCATCATTAACTCGTTCTTAAGGAAATATCCTCTAAACCCAGCTACTTTTACGCCTCGTTCAGTGTCGAGTAAATTCAGATCGTGAGCTAATTCTACATGATCCTTAGGCTCAAAATTAAACTTAGTTGGCTCGCCCCACTTGGCAACTTCGACATTACCAGATTCATCAGCTCCGACCGGCGTGTCCTTTGATGGAATATTTGGAGTGCGTAGCATCAACTCACGTAGGCGCTCCTCAGTCTTGCGTAGTGATGGCTCAAGTTTAGATAATTGTTCTTTTATTTTTTTTCCTTCCGCAGCAATTTTCTTTTTGTCAGCATCAGAGGCACCTTTCATTTTGTCAGCCGTAGTTTTCCGGGCTGCGTTTAGTTCCTCGACCTGTTGCAAAATGTCGCGACGCTTTTTGTCCAGATCAAGAATCTCATCAATATCAACGTCTACCCCCTTGCTCTTGGTGGTTTTCTTAACCAGCTCAGGATCGTCACGAATTATTTTAATGTCTAGCATAAGATGATTTATATAATTCAGGTTTGTATGGTTTTAGAATAACGGTTTTGATATCAGGCTTAGTTTCTCTGACCCACTCTTGCAGCTTCGAACCCAACACGTCTTGATCATATCCCAGAGCAATCACATCAGGTTTGACTTGATAGACGCTTTCAAAGCTTCCCAGAGTAATATCACCGAACACAGCCTGGTCAACACATGTATGAAGTCGAATCGCCGCGATTCGAGTATCTTCTTCTTGAAGTGGAAGATGTTCTTTTAATTTTTCGACAATGTTGTCACGAGCCACTGCCACCACTAATTGGTCACCTAGTTCCTTGGCTTGGCACAAGAACGAGTCGTGTCCAGGATGGATACCATCAAAGACTCCAAAGACCATTATTGTTTTCATAATCCAAGTTCTTTTGATCCTTTTTTCATAGCTTCTAAAGAAAGTTCCATCACCTCCTCTAGTGTCATACCCATCAACTCTTCACACCGCGAGATGATTTTTCGATCCACGTTTTTGGCAAAATCTTTCTTTTTGAATTTCTTTTTCAGCGAGTCAACTCCTTTGATCGAGGCTAGTTTCTTGTCTTTCTGAACCAATGCGGTTGCTGTGATTAGTCCTGTCAGCTCTTCGACACAGAACAAAGTTCGATCAAGCATCAGGCCCAGTGATAGACCATGCATCTCGTTATGAGCCTTGACTGTATAAACGATTCGACAGTCATATCCTTCTTTTTCTAGAATCTCAGCTGTTCTTGCTCCGTGTTGTTCAGGGTTGTCTTTGGTCTCTTCCCAGTCTAGATCATGCAATAACCCAGCAATACCCCACAGATCTTCGTTTTTACCAAAGTGCTTAGCAAAGGCTCGCATAACCATTTCTGCTGCTAGATGATGTTTAATCAATCCGTCGTTCTTAATGTGTTTTTTAAGTAATTTTAGCGCTTTATCACGTTTGGGAATAACTCCTGTTACCTCCAGTTCATCTTCCTCCATGATCGAAGTCGACAAGCCTTGGCTCGAATGCTCTGGTTTCAGAGTTGGAAAAAGAATCACTTCTTTTAGATTAGAAGAACTAATCAAAGTTTTGAACAACCGGTCGATTCCAATACCAATACCAGCCGTTGGCGGCATGCCGTGTTTCAAGGCATCAATAAAATCTTGATCAAAACGTTGAGCCTCATCATCACCAGCTTCACGAAGAGCCTCTTGATACTGGAAACGTTCTTCTTGATCAATTGGGTCATTCAGCTCAGTAAAAGCGTTACAGAGTTCGTTTCCTCCTGCACACACAATTTGCATTCGTTCAACATAACGTGGGTCATCTGGTTTACGTTTGGTTAATGGTGACAACTCGACCGGGTGATCAATCATAAAGATCGGATCCATGATTTTTGGTCGGGCAAAAGTCTTGTAAATTTCATCAATCAGTTTCCCGCGACCATCGGTTGGTTTAATGTCTTCGACTCCGAGTTTGACTGCCTTTTTATAAAGCTTCTCTGTATCTTTGAATTTTTCAATATCAATCTTGGCATATTTTTTGATCAGATCACGCATGGTGATACGTGGGTATGGTGGAGTGAAATCAGCGGTCTGATCTCCAACTTTAACTTTTAGATCCAATCCCATTCCTTTGAGTAAGTACGGAATTAGCTCTTCCATTAGCTCCATGATGTCATTGTAGTCTGCGTAAGCCCAGTAGAATTCGATCTGTGTGAATTCAGGATTATGTTCATTGTCGATCCCCTCATTGCGAAAGCAGCGAGCGATTTCAAATACACGCTCGTATCCTCCAACTAGAAGGCGTTTAAGATACAATTCTGGAGCAACGCGAAGATACAGGTCAGCATCCAGAGCGTTGTGATGAGTCTTAAACGGTTTAGCTAGTGCCCCGCCTGGTAAATGTTGTAAGACAGGCGTTTCTACTTCAACGAACTCACGCTCATGGAAAAAATCTCGAATCAGTTTAACCATTCGGCTGCGCAAACGAAAAGTGTTACGAACGGATTCGTTGGCCAGCAAATCAAGGTAACGTTTACGGTAACGAATCTCTGTGTCAGATAGTCCGTGCCATTTTTCTGGGAGTGGGAGTAAAGATTTCGTTAGCATGGTGTAGTCGCTAACTTGTAGCGTCGGCTCATCAGTTTTAGTTTTAAACAATGTTCCTTGCACCTGAATAAAGTCACCAACATCAAAAATCTCATGAAACTTTTCGTATTCGTCAGATCCGATATGATCTTTTTTCAAAGCCACTTGCATCCGTCCGGTCTTGTCTTCGACCTGTAAGAAGGTTAGGCCTCCATGCTTGCGGATATTGCGAATGCGGCCGCACAAAGTTAAAATCTCCTCTTTCTTAAGGAGATCATCAAAAAAATCGAGAACCTGATCGACTAAGTGGGTTCGATTAGCTTGAGTTGGATACGGTTCAATCCCGAGCTCTCGGGCTTTATCAAGCCTGGCTCGTCGATATGCTTCTTCTTCGATCATAGAATTTTAGAGTTATAAACAGGCGTATTTTACCTTAATTTTAGCCTTAATGTCAAAAAACACGACGCTATGGATTTGTGTCGTGAATATTTTCTTATTTTCTTAGTTTTTTATTTTTTTACAATATTTTCACAACCTTATAAACTGACTTACCCGAAGGTAACTCAACTTCAATTTCTTCACCAGGCTTTCTTCCCATCAAAGCTTTACCAACAACAGATTCATTGCTAATTTTATTGGCCATTGGGTCGGCTTCTTCGGATCCAACAAGCTCGAATGTCTTCTCTTCCCCGTTAATATCAACAATGCATTTTGCGCCCAAACCAATAGTGTCACCGCCAGTTTTTTCCTCTACAATTACAGCATTATCAATCATACCGCCTAGTTCAACTATACGAGATTCGTTTTGAGCCTGCTGCTCTTTAGCCTCATGATACTCAAAATTCTCGGATAGATCTCCGAGTTCTTTAGCCTGTTCGATTTTAGCCGCAATCTCCTTACGGCCGTCAGTTTTGCGATATTGAAGCTCTTCTTTAAGCTCCTCTAGTTTTTCCTGAGAGACAAAAGTAGAATCCATATTTTGAGATAAATCAGAACCCGTGATCTCTTGATCACGAGTATAAAATAGCTTAACACCGTTGTTTAACTATGGCAAGAGGTTATCCACAAGCCTTGTTTGGTTATCAGAAAATTATCCCTTCTTAACCCCATTGCGTTTGCGGTCGATTTCCGTAAGATGTTTTTTTCGAATGCGAATGTTTTTTGGTGTGACCTCAACATACTCATCTTCTTCAATATATTCCAAAGCTCGCTCAAGATCCATATCCAAAGGTGGTGTCAGGTTAATTGCATCATCAGCCCCACTGGAACGCATGTTGGTCAGATGCTTCCCTTTGATCGGATTAACTGTCAT
>CAYZPO010000061.1:0-6207 GCA_964480695.1 uncultured Gammaproteobacteria bacterium
ATTCTGGAGAGAATTGGGAAAGCCTGGAAGACAATCTGGATCGATACTCTGACGGCCAGAACGTTTACTCCTTGGTTCAGGACGCTAGCAACGGGAGCCTGATCGCAGCTACAGAGTACGGGCTGTTACGTTCTGAAGATCAAGGAGCTACTTGGACTGCTTTAGATCTTTTGACCGGACCAAAGGAAGTTGATATCCCAGTTGTTGTTACTGATCCAACTGACTCTAATAAAATTTATTACGCCACAGCAGGTACGTTTTACACTTCAGTCGATGCCGGGTTAAATTGGCAAACGCGACGATTAAGTACGAGCCTGACTCCTACGGCTTTGTTGATCGATCCGGTCGACAGCGAGACCATGTACATGGGAGTGGCTAACTTTGAAGATTAATCAAAAATATTATGCATGCAGTAATTGAGGAACAACGACCCAAGTTTGCCAAGGCGGTTGAGTATTTACAGGGGGAATTATCATCAATCCGAACCGGTCGAGCTACACCAGCTTTGGTTGAGGACCTGATGGTTGAGGCTTATGGGGCCCAGACTCCGATTAAGGGATTGGCTTCGATTAATGTTCCGGATTCCAAAACTTTGGTCATTGATCCATGGGACAAGGGGGTAATTAAGGATATTGAAAAAGCGGTTCGTGATGCTGATTTAGGGATCAGTCCAGCTGTGGACAGTAATGTTATTCGGTTGGTTATGCCAGAGATGACTGAGGAGAATCGTAAGGAGATGGTCAAGAAAATGAAAGAGAAGTTAGAAGAAGCACGAGTTAGTATTCGTGCTGCTCGTGAAGAAGTGCGCAGTAAAGTTACACAGATGGAGAAAGACAAGGAGATCAGTGAAGATGAAAAATATAAATTGCAGGAAGAGATTGATAAGACAACCAAGGAGTATACTGATCAGGTTGAAGAGATCGGCAAAGCTAAAGAACAAGAAATAATGACGATTTAATATGGCTGATGTAGAAATGGAACAAATAGTAGCTTTGGCTAAGCGCCGGGGTTTTGTGTATCCAGCGTGTGATATTTATGGTGGATTTGCTAATGCTTACTCATTCGGTCCTTACGGAACCGAACTGAAGAATAATATTAAGAAACTGTGGTGGAAGATGTTTGTTCAGGATCGAGCGGACATGGTTGGTCTTGATGGTCCGATCATGTTGTGTACCAAACTGTGGGAAGCCTCAGGTCATACCGAAGGCTTTAATGACGCCATGGTTGATTGTAAAAAATGTAAGCATCGTTTTCGCGCCGATCATTTAGTTGAAGACACTACTGGACAGGATTTGGAAGGGAAGCTGGATGAGATGAATAAAGTGTTCGCTGGTGGTGAGATCAAATGTCCAGAGTGCGGGAAGGTTGATTGGACTGAGGCTCGGGAGATGAACATGATGTTTGCTACTGAGATGAACGGAATTGAAGGGCCAGTGTATTTGCGGCCAGAAACTGCTGGTGCGATTTTTGTTGATTACAAAAATGTGATGGATTCAATGCGAGTTAAGATTCCGTTTGGGATCGCCCAGATCGGTAAGGCTTTCCGCAACGAGATTGTGGCTGGTAACTTTATTTTCCGTTTGCGCGAGTTTGAGCAGATGGAGATCGAGTATTTTATTGATCCTGAGTTTAAATGGGAGAAGTTGTTTGATCAGTGGCTGAAATTGCAAGAGGAGTTTGCTTGCGCTTTGGGAGCTGACAAAAAAGATTTACGTTACTACGAGCATCCAAAAGAAAAGTTGTCGCATTACTCACGTAAGACAGTCGACGTTGAGTACAATTTTCCGTTTGGTTTTAAAGAACTGTTCGGTCTGGCTCATCGCGGTGATTTTGATCTGACGCAACATGCCAAGGCTAGTAAACAGAAGCTCGAGTACTTGGATCCAAAAACTAAGAAGAAGTACGTGCCACACGTGATTGAGCCAACGTTCGGAGTTGATCGGGCTTTGTTGGTTGCGTTGTGTGCCGCGTACACAGAAGAGAAAGTCGACAAGGACACTCGCACTGTGATGAAGTTTCCGTATGCGATCGCACCGATCAAAGTGGCTGTGTTCCCGTTGTTAAAGAACAAACCGGATCTGGTTAAGAAAGCGACCGAAGTTTTCGATTCTTTGAAAGGCAAATTCATGTGTGAGTTCGATGACCACGGCAATATTGGAGAACGCTATCGCCGTCATGACGAGCTCGGATCTCCGTTTTGTGTGACAGTCGACTTTGACACGCTCGAAGATAGTACCGTCACCAAGAGAAATTATGATCCGTAAAAAAACGTTAGGTACAGTTTTGATTGTAGCTCCTTTACTTATCCTGCCAGTAAGCTGGGCTATGTATATTTTTTCAGCCATGGCGATAGCTGGAAAGATGGAGGCGGGTTTTGTTGTCGCAATGTTGATTCTTGTAACGTTTTTTTCGACCGGGATTATAATGGTTATGTCGGTTGTAGGAATAATAGTCGGTGTTCCATTAGGTATATATTTTCTCTTAAAAAAGCAGGTTGACACGGTGTCTGTCCTTAAAGAAAAAGAGCAATATCAAAAGTTGGCTAGTGAACAGATTGATTATATTTCTCGTTGGTCTTGGGGTGCTTTCCTAAATCCGTTGGTCTGGGCCTTAGGAAACAGAATGTGGTACGCCGCAATTGGTTGTCTGCTTCCAATCTATAATATATTTGTTTGGCTCCGGGTGGCTATGGAGGGACGGGCTCTATCTTGGGAAAATAGTGATTGGAACAGTTTTCGTACTTTCCAAAAAAGACAAAAGATAGTTTTTTGGATTGCTCTGGGAATAATCTTGTTGCTCATAGTCCTGTATATTATTGGAGTATTGACCCACTTTGATCTAACCAAAAATTACTAGTATGCACCAAAAAATTACTTTAAAAAATGGGATTCGGGTTCATCTGATTCCGGTTGCTGGGACCGAGGCAGCAACAGTTTTGGTTCTGATTAAAGTCGGATCTCGGTACGAGTATCCAGCGATTAATGGCGCCTCACACTTTATTGAACACCTGATGTTCAAAGGAACCAAGAAGAGGCCGACAACGTTGGACATTAGTCGGGACCTGGATTCAGTGGGAGCTGAGTTCAATGCTTTCACTGGTAAGGATCGCACTGGATATTACGTTAAGGCCGCCAGTGAACACCTGGATCATTCGATCGATCTGCTCTACGACATGCTTTTCAGTTCTAAGTATGAACCAAAAGAAGTCAAGCGCGAGCGCGGAGTGATTATCGAAGAGATTAACATGTATCATGATAACCCGTTGATGTATGTTGAGGACCTGTTTGAGCAAGCCATGTTTGAGGGAAGTTCTTTGGGCTGGGAGATTGCAGGGACGCATCAGACAATGACGGACATGACCCGCAAAGAAGTGATCGCTTTTCGTGATCAGTACTATGCGCCGTCAGAGATCGTGATTGCTTTGGCTGGGAAGTTGAACGGCACGCGCTCGAAGCAGTTATTGAACAAGACTTTTGGAAAAGTCTCAGCTCGAGCTAAAGAAACACCAGCCTGCTTTGCTCCGTTTGGTGAGCTCTCAAAACAAAAAGCTCCGCGCGTCAAACTGCAACACAAAAAAACAAAACAGATTCAGATCGCACTTGGGTTCCCATCATATAGTAAGTCTGATAAACGAACTCCAGCAGCCAAGCTGCTAGCTTCGATCCTGGGTGGTACTATGTCCTCACGACTCTTTATCTCAGTCCGTGAGCGCAAAGGACTAGCGTATTTGGTCCGCGCCACGCAGTCTGAGTACGAAGACGTGGGCACGTTCATGATTCAGTCTGGGCTGGACATGTCTCGGCTAGATCTAGCCATGCGCACAATCATGCAAGAGATCAGAAAGATCAAGAAACACGGAGTTACTGCTGAAGAATTACGTCGCGCCAAGGACCATCTACACGGAAGAGCTACCCTAGCTTTGGAAGATTCTATGCGCCAGGCAGATTTCTACGCTGAGCAAGAGCTTTTCTTGGACAAGGTCTTAACTCCAAAAGAGCGCTTAGCTGAGTTTGACAAAGTGACCAAAAAACAGGTACAACAGGCAGCGAATGAGATTTTGGATGAAAGTCGTTTGTGTATCGCTGGAATTGGGCCTTATCGAACTAGCAAGGATTTATTAAAACATTTTCCAAAGATATGAAAACTATAATTGCCAACTGGAAGATGAATTTGTCAGTGCGTGAAAGCGTGGCCTTAACCCGCGGCGTGCTTCGCAGTATCCGTGGGAAAGATAAGTTGCCTGAAGTTGTTCTTTGCGCGTCTTACACTGCGTTGGCAGATTTGCGCAAGATTTTAACTCGCTCACGGGTAGAGCTGGGAACGCAGGATATGTTTTGGGAAGAAGGCGGAGCGTTCACCGGGGAAGTCTCAGCTCGTCAGCTCAAAGAGCTTGGTTGTTCACATGTGATTCTAGGTCATTCCGAACGCCGTCGGATTTTGAATGAAACCGATCAGATGGTGAATCAGAAGATTAAAGCTGCTTTGTCGAACAAGATTATTCCGATCGTTTGTGTCGGTGAGCCAGCTGATGTACGCAAGAAGGGTGAAGATGCAGCAGAGAAGCATGTTCAGGATCAACTCGCAGCTGTGCTTGAGGGAGTGACTTTTCCTAAGAATCAACGTTTTTACATTGCCTACGAACCGATTTGGGCTATCAGTACTAATCTGGTTAAAGAAGCTACGCCAGAGGACGCTGTCGAAATGCATAAAATTATTCGTGGATGGCTAGACGAACATTACGGACACGACGAGACCACTAAGGTTCATATTATCTACGGCGGGAGTGTAGACAAAGAAAGTGCCTATTCGTTCCTGCGTGAACCAGCGATCGAAGGGGTGTTGGTTGGTAGCGCCTCAGTCAAGTTAGGTGAGTTCAACGGGATCGTTAAAAAAGCAATTGATACTTTATGATATTTTGGTTAATTCCTTTGGTGATTTTAGTTCTCTCAGCTGCGATCGTGATTGTGTTGTTGTTGCGCAAAGTTCCTAAAGTACGAGTGATTGATACTGAGACGTCGCTTCGAGGTAAAGCCCGCAAGGTTAAGGAAGAGATTATTCGAGAGCGCTTGAAACGGTTGCGTGGACCACGTCTTTCTAAGCTGATTAAGAAAAGCCAACACGCTTCGCAAGGTTTGTTTAAATTTGGTCGTCGGTCAGTACAGCGACTAAAGGCTTTGGAAAAACATTATCAAGATCTAAAAGAAGCCCCAGCTAATGCTGGACAACTGGCTGGTCCAGAAACGATTAAACGGATGTTAGAAGAAGCAGCTGAGCTAGTTCGAGAGGACAAGTTTGGGGCGGCTGAAAAGCGTTATGTTGAGATCATTAGCCATGATTCCAAGAACGTTAAGGCCTATGAGGAACTGGGTCGGCTCTATATCAAAATAAAGCAACCAGCCCAGGCACGAGAAACGTTTAGTTTTATCTTGAACTTCCAGCCAGCCGATGCCAGTGTTTTGGTGTCCTTAGGAGAGATCGCTTTGGAAGAAGAAGATTTGCGTACGGCTTTGGATTATTTTGAGCAGGCGATTGAACTTCGACCAAAAAATCCAAAGTATCTTGATTTCATGATTAATGCAGCTTTGGATCTAGAAGAGGTTGAACCAGCTCGGCGAGGGATTGACCAGTTGACTAAGGTTAATCCAGAAAATAAGAAATTAGAGGAGTTTGAGGAGCGGATTAAAGGACTGAGCGTTACCCCAGCCAAGAAGTCTTCACAAAAAGGATAGAATCTGATAATATTGGGGCCACGCCGTCGTAGCTCAGTTGGTAGAGCACTTCCATGGTAAGGAAGGGGTCTGCGGTTCAAGTCCGCACGACGGCTCCATTTATGGGTCGGTACTCAAGTGGCCAACGAGAGCAGACTGTAAATCTGCTGGCATACGCCTTCGGGGGTTCGAATCCCTCCCGGCCCACCACGCCACCTTAGCTCAGTTGGTAGAGCAACGGTTTTGTAAACCGTCGGTCCCCGGTTCGAGTCCGGGAGGTGGCTCCAGAAAAAATCCAAAATTAGAAGCCCGAAATACGAAACAAATAAGAAAAAAGAATATTTAAATATTAATAATTCTAATTTCAATATTATTTCGAATTTCGATATTCTTATTTAATATTTTCCACACTTATGTCCCAAGATAATCTGATCAAGCTCGAGTGCACCGAATGTAAGAGGATCGGTTACCAGAGTTTCAAAAACAAAAAGACGTTGAA
>CAYZPO010000062.1:0-5992 GCA_964480695.1 uncultured Gammaproteobacteria bacterium
ACGAATTTACAGCTATCGAAAACGTTAAGGAGGACGTTTTGGAAATTATTTTAAACTTGAAGGGCTTGCGGATGAAGGTGCATACTGATGAGCCAGTCAAGTTGAGTTTAAAGGTGTCTGGCCAGAAAGATATTACTGGTAAAGATATTGATGATAATGCAGACGTAGAGATTGTTAACCCTGAGTTAAAGATTGCTACCTTGACTGATGATAAAGCTGAGTTTGTGATGGAACTGATTGTTGAGCGAGGTCGAGGATTTGTGCCAACTGAGGAGCGTAAGAGTGAGGGTGGTGAGATCGGTTTGATCGCTATCGATGCTCTGTTTTCACCAGTGCGCAACGTAGCTTATAAAGTTGAAGAGACTCGGGTTGGTGAGATTACTAACTATGACAAATTAGTGATGACAATTGAGACTGATGGAACGATTTCTCCGGAAGATGCTGTTCTTGAGTCATCTAAAATTTTACTTGGTTACTTTAAGTTGTTGGTTCCTGAGGAAGCGATTGAAGAATCAAAGGACGAAGAAACTGAGGAATCAGAGGAAGAGTCAAAAGACGAGGAATAAAAAATTATGCGTCATCGTAAGACAACGAAAATTTTAGGACGGAAGGTTGGTCCTCGTAAAGCTTTGATGAAAGGCTTGGCGCAGAATTTAGTTTTGTACGAAAAAATTAAAACCACTGAGGCTAAAGCTAAGGCACTGCGTCCGATGATTGAAAAGATGATCACTACAGCTAAGAAAGGCGATCTGACTGCTCGCCGAACTTTGATGAAAGATCTGACTACTGATGGTGCGGTGAAGAAAATGCTTGAAGTGATTGGTCCTCGATACAAGACTCGAGCCGGTGGTTACACTCGGATTGTTAAGATCGGCCCTCGTCAAGGTGACGGAGCTGAGATAGTTCAGATTGAATTTGTATAATATGGCTAAGCAAGTTATTCGACAAACCCACAAATTAGACGCAACTGATCAGGCTCCTGGTCGGCTGGCTTCTGAAGTTGCTCAGTTATTGGTTGGTAAGCATAAGCCAGAGTATGTCCCTCATGTTGATATGGGTGATATTGTTCAGATTGAGAACGTGGATAAAATGAAACCAACTGGAAAAAAGTTAGAACAGAAAGAGTATATTCGACATACTGGATATCCTGGAGGAATCAAACGAGCGACAATGCAGAAAGTTTGGGACACCAAAGGTCCGGGTGAAGTGTTGCGTCGAACAGTAAAGAACATGCTTCCTAAGAATAAATTACAGAAAGAGCGCATGAAGCGTTTGATCGTCAAGTAATTATGGCTGATGAAAAGAAAAAATATATTGAAGCGGTTGGACGTCGAAAGACGGCGGTTGCTCGCGTACGAATTTTTGAGGGAGGAAAGGGTGAGTTTCAGGTAAACGAAAAGACAGATAAGGAGTTTTTTCCAGTATACGAGCACAATCAGATGATTCATGCTCCGTTTACTGCAGTTGGTGAGGAAGGGAAGTTTGACGTCACTGTCCATGTAAATGGTGGTGGAATTAATGGTCAAGCTGATGCAGTGCGATTAGGAGTTGCCCGAGCGCTTGAGAAATATAATCCAGAGTTTCGAGCTACTTTGAAAAAATTAGGTTACTTGAAACGAGATGATCGTAAGCGTGAGCGCAAGAAACCAGGTTTGAAAGCAGCGCGACGTGCCCCACAGTGGAGCAAGCGATAAAATTGTAGACAAATTTTGAAGGCACCCTTGAAGAGGGTGCCTTTCGTATTGGCGCCAGGATAGCGCTTAGAAGTTGAAGGAGGGTCCGGCGTTGAGGCCGGTCCACAGTCCGTTGAGGTAACCCACGTTGGCGTTGACCGTCAGATCGACCCGAGGGCCGAGCTTGAGGTTGAAGCCAGCCAGCAGGATCGGTCCGGCCGACACGGTCGGGTCCGGGTTGTTCCAGAAGGCCAAGAGCAGGGTTGCGCCCACGTATGGACGGAAGGCCTGTTGACCGAACTGGACCCGGGCTCCAACGAACGCGTCCGGGAGCAAGCTGCCCCAGCGCGAGCCGTCGTCAGCCTCGGATACACCCAGGTTGGCGTGGCCGCCGAAGGTCAGTTCCAACCCCTTGAACAGGCGAACCTGCAGACTCAGACCAGCGTTGTAGTACGCTGTGCCCAGGCCGTAGGTCAGGCCCGCGACTCCGAGAGTCAGACTACCCGGACTACGCTTGGTCGGTTCGGAGCCACCGTTACCTGTCGGTCGCCCCAGTGAAGCGCCGTCCGAACCCAGAACCAGCAGACGTGAGTAGTACTCCTCGCCTACGGTGTACTGGAGCAGATGCGTTCCAGGCATCAGTTCGAGCAAGCCGCGTCGATCCATAGTCGCGCCATTGATGAAGGCGTTGTCGACCACGCCGTTCAGGTTGAACTCCAGGGTAGTCAGTTCGACTCGCAGGACTTCTTCCCGAGCTCGTCCGAAGACTAGTTCTGGATCCTGGGGATAGTCGGTGTCCCAGGGTAAGGTCGAGTCGATCGTCAGAGCTCGTCGGAAGTGCTCCTGAGCTGCGGTCTCATTCTCCTCTTCGGAGTAGAAAGCCGCCAAGCCGCGCAGGAAGTAGATCCGGACGAGCAGTTCACGACTGATCATGGTCGAAGTGCAAGGCAGGGCTGCCAGGACCTCATCCAGCTTCTGGATGCTGGCCTCGTACTCGAGGATATCCAGATCGTCGGCAGCCTTGTCGACCAGGGCCAGGATGTTCTTCTTGGCCATGGTCGGATCCGAGCAGCTGATCAGCTCACCGTCACCAGTCAGAACCAGCGGATCGGTCGGCGGAGAGGCGGAACCCTGATTGTCCACCGCCCCCGCTGTTCCAGCAGAGATCAAGGCCATCATGGCCACCAGGGTGAAGCAGTGGGAATACCTCATGGCATCCTCCTCTCATGGGTTGATTGCGAATGTTCGTTATCCGCCCTCAAACTTACCTTAATTAAGGCGGATTTGTCAACCCTAGGGAAATTAAAAGGGAACACACCGCTGAGGGGCGGTGCGTGCGAGCGAGAGAGGTTAGAACTCAAAGGGCTGGATGTGAAGTTGTGGGCCAACCTCTTGGACTAGAGCCCACCATGGACCTTCACGAAGATTCTGACACATGACCGAAGCCACAGGCTTTTCTTTTGTTCCACAGAACCCGTAGATGTAGTGGATAGCTGCATGTTGGGCAGCCAAGAGATCATTTTGTCGATCAAAGATCCACTTTCCATCTTGGTTGAAGGATCGTACGTGGTGAAGGAAAAAGAGCAGGGAAGTCAGCAAGATGGCTTGGATCGTCTTTTCATCGTTGATCCATTTCAGACCCAACTCTTTGATTTTCAGTGGGTTAGGTCGCAGAGGATCGTCCAGATCCGGAATGTACCGCATACGCAGCTCTAATGGGGCTCCCGGTTCGATCACTTCTCGAACTAAGTTTTCCTTTAGAGTTTTTCCACGTCCATGAGGGAATGTGCGCAACAGGCCGAACATACCAACCCAAGCATCAGGATGAGCCTCTCGAAGGGTGTAAATCTCGAAAAGCTCCGTTTGTAACCTGGTTAAACCTTGAAGTAATTGGTGTCCGGCGCTTGGAGATGGAGCGCCAGTGGTTCTGTCATCATCCCGGGACGACATAGGCGCCTCCTTTCCTTGGTCCTCGTAGTTTACCTTAGCCCGAATTTATTGTAAAATAAGCTTATTCGATTGTATATGAATCATCCCAGCATTGCTAAAAATACACTATATTTGACTGTAGCGTCAGTGGGGCAAAAAGTGCTAGCTTTCGTGTATTTTATGTTCATTGCCCGGGTGATGAAGGTTGAGGGTACTGGAGCTTATTTTTTAGCCTTGTCATTAACAACCATTTTCTCGATCGTGGTGGATTTTGGACTGCAGCCGGTGTTGGTACGAGAAATTGCTAAAGGACGCGAGACCGGGCGATTAATTCGAACAATTTTAGGGGTCAAGATTCCATTAGCGATCTTGGCTTTTTTTGCTGTTATATTGCTGGCTCGAATTCTTGGTTACGATCCGATGGTGCAACAGTTAGTTATGTTGGCTGCTGTGGTCATGGTGCTCGACAGTGTGGCTTTGACATTCTACGGAATTCTAAGAGGCGAACAACTGCTCAAGTATGAGTCGTTAGGAATCTTTGTTGGACAAGCTTTGATTTTATTGGTCGGAGGATCTGTTCTGTTTTTGAATCCGTCGTTGCCGATGTTGATTGTGGCCTTGATGGTCGGGAGTATATTCAACGCTTTGTTTTCGCTAACGATTGTCTTGAAACGATTCGGTGCGCGCGCTCTTGTTCCAAGTTGGGATGGAGCCTTTGCTCGTAAAGTTTTACGAATCGCTCTGCCGTTCGCTCTGGCCGGAGCTTTTGTCAAAGTGTATTCATACATCGACACAGTGTTGTTATCACAGTTTCATGGTGAGGCTGCAGTTGGGTTATATGCCATTGCTTACAAACTGACTTACGCTTTCCAGTTCTTACCAATGGCTTTTGTTGCTGCGCTATATCCAGGCATGAGTTCAATGTTAGTTCATGATCGCGACCGAGTAGCTCGTTTGTTCGAAGATGCGATGTGGTACATGATGTTATTGGTTACTCCGATCGTCCTAGGGATCTGGAGTATCGCTGATCAGATTGTGCCGGCTTTTGCCGGGTCCGAGTTCATTGGTTCGATTCTGCCGCTACAGATTCTGATCTTTGTTTTATTCTTTATCTTTTTAGATTTCCCGATCGGCAGTTTGCTCAACGCCGCAGATCGTCAGGTGACAAAGACTGCGATCATGGGAGTGACCATGGTCGTGAATGTTATTCTGAACTTCTTGCTGATCCCATCACTCGGAGTGGTTGGAGCCACGATTGCTGCTTTAGGTAGTTTCTTTGTTTTGTTTGCTGGAGGACTGTATTTCGTACCGCAGATCATCAGCTGGAGTCCATCTCGTCTTGTCCGCCGTCTTTTCCCGATTTTAGTTAGCGGTCTGATCATGGCTGTAGTGGCAGTTTCTTTGAAACCATATCTACATTTTGTTCTAGTGATCGCTGTTGCTGCTATAGTTTATTTCGCTTTACTATTTGTTGTTCGAGCAGTTAGTATCGAACAACTGAAACAGGGTTTGAGATTATTTAAAGTGTAGCGGAACCCTTTAGGGTTCCATTTTGCTATGGAAGAATCTAGAGAAGACATAATCAGGAGACGGGGGTACAGGGAAAATTTAAAAGGCGATGCCTTTTCTTTGTACATTTCTAGTTATCCAGTTTCGATTCATCATGTTGCTAAGAGAATAAGAGATAAGGGTAAGAATGTGGTTGAACTATGTTGTGGAATAGGTGTTTCTTTGGAGGTTTTGTCAGAGTATTTCGATCATGTTGTGGGTGTGGATAATGATTCTGAGGTTCTAAAGCTATGTCAGGATAATCTTGACTCTGCTGGTATTTCAGATAAGGTAGAGTTAAAGTTGGGCGATGTTTTCGACAAGAGCTTATTAGAGCAGATTTCAGCTGATATAGTGATTTATGACGTTCCTTTTTGGTCAACCCATAAGAAAGAGGGCCGAGGTGACTTGACTCGCGATAACCCGCCTCTGGCAGAAATGGTCAAAAGGATTCGTGGGAGTATCTCAGAGCAGATTGTCATTTTTGTTTCTTCTAACTTTACATACGATGAGGTGGTGGCCGCAGTCGGTGAATGCGAATTCGAGAAAGTGTTTATTGACGGAAAGCATGATCGGAACCATATTTATTTAGGTAATTTATCTGATAGTAAAGAATCCGAAGTCTATTTATGAAACGTGTCTTATTACTAACTTTAGATTTTCCACCTCGTCGCGGTGGAGTTGCTCGTTACCTGTGCGAGTTGTGTCAGTATTGGCAGAGCCGCGTTTTTGTTATTGCTCCACACGAACCAGGGGACAAGGAATCAGACGCGAAAGCTCCATTTACGATCAAGCGACGTAAGTTGCTATTTAAATATTTTTGGCCGCGCTGGACCAAAGCG
>CAYZPO010000063.1:0-5477 GCA_964480695.1 uncultured Gammaproteobacteria bacterium
TATTAAACTTAGAGACATGGATGTCGATCAGGTCACAGGTGTTATCGAGGAACAGGTATTGCGATTAAAAGAATTAGATTTTGATCCTGACGATGGGCCATACGTCGGTCTGTCAAACGATAGAGCAGGTCGAGATCAACATTTTGATTTAATCAAAGAGGATTTACCCGAGCTTTTAGAGGCGAATAAAGAACTACGAGTAAAAGAAGCTGATATCAATTCTAGTTTTGATTGGGAGTTTGTTCAGGGTGAAGTGAAAAAAATATTACAAGACAGCTCTCTTGCTGATGAATATGAAACTAGGGTAGCATTAGGTTTGATCAGTAAGGCCGTAATAGCAAACCTAAGACGTTTATGGCCGGAAGCGGGTCAGGATGAGACTCGTGAACTTCTGCAAATAAACCCTCACCAAGCACTTGATTATATTGAAATTGGAATATCAAGAGCACAAGAAGAAGATTTCGATCCTGAAGACGCTAGGACCACACGTGGTATGGACAGTAAAGAAGACAGGGATAATCGACTAGAGGAATTATCAAGAGAGGTGGCATCTCTGCTGATAGCTAATAAATTTTTGCAGCAAGGGAAGGCGGCCACTGAAATACAGGTAGAAAACCCTGCTGCATAACCTGTTGCACAACATGTATGAAAGGTATAATTCTCTCTGGGGGACATGCGACCAGACTTAGGCCGCTGACGTCAATGACCTCAAAGCAATTGCTTCCAGTGTACGACAAGCCGATGATTTATTATCCGCTGTACACGTTGCTTAACGCTGGGATTAAGGATATTTTGATTATTCTAGCCCCGGAGTACGCCGGACATTATTTGAATCTTTTAGGATCAGGGAAGGAGTTTGGTGAAGGGGTAAAGTTTAGTTATGAGATTCAAGACACTCCTCGAGGACTAGCTGATGCCTTTATTGTTGGCGAGAGTCATATTGGAGATGATGATGTGGCTATGATTCTCGGGGATAATATTTTCGAGCACGACTACACCGAAGATATTCGCTCGTTCGAGAAAGGTGGTCGGATCTTTGCTCTTGAGGTTCCAGATCCAGAACGTTTCGGTGTTGTTGAATTTGATAAAGACAATAAAGTATTGTCGATTGAAGAGAAACCAAAAAACCCGAAAAGCAATTTTGCTATTCCAGGTTTGTACATTTTTGACAACCGGGTGATTCAGTTTGCTAAGGAGGTTAAGCCATCAGAACGCGGAGAGATCGAGATCACAGAGTTACATCAGCGCTATTTGGACATGGGTGAGCTGGATGTTCGGCAAGTACATGGGAAATGGTTTGACGCTGGTACGTTTGATTCGCTTCTAGCAGCAGGAAATTTTGTAGCTCAACACGGCCGTGAGATCGGCTGTGCGAAGAAATCTTAAGGAGGGAATGACAAACTTTAGTTTGATATATTTTTCTAAGTCATCTCTGATGGCGTCGAGTTATGTCAAGATACTTTCTTGATGAAGTATATTATTTTGTTACTGTGCCGACTGTAGATCATCGGCCGTTTTTTAATGATATCAAGCACAGACAACTATTACTTGAGAAGATGTGCCAAACTTTTGATCGGTTTGGTTTGAATGATCGAGACTATGCGATCATGGATAATCATTATCATTTTCTTGCATATTTCCAGAATGGCAGCGTTATTCCTCAGGTTCTGAAATTTATAAATGGTCCAACTGGAAAAGCGGTTCGAGATGCAGATATTGTTTCGGGGCCAGTCTGGGGTGAATATCATGTTTATGTTGCTTCGACCGAACAGATTTATGAACGTATTCGAGGATACGTCATTGGAAACCCGCTAAAGCATGGAGAGGTTCAGAATTTAGAAGAATTGGCTAGGTATACGTTTAGTACTTTTAGAGAAGTAGTCACCCGATATAGTCAGGAATATGCCGAAGAACTGGTAAATTCATCGATCGAAATGGGGGAAGATCAATTTTTCAAATCTTTACCAAAATAAAACCGGACCAGAGGTCCGTTAGAATCTTCTAAGTCATCTTTGATGGCGTCGCGAATTCAGACCGGACCAGAGGTCCGTTAGAAAAGTTTTACCGTTCCTGCAAAATCAACTCAAACAAACCACGGTCGGGATCGACGTTACCGATGAAGTACGCGGCCCGGCCGTTTTTGGTTACCCAAAGGGTGGTGATGTTATTACCAGAAGTCAGTTCAAAAATATTACGCTGGTCACGCCAGTCCAATTCAATCGCTTCAATCCGATCAGCCTGGGCTACTAGAACATTGTTTTCACCAGGATACCAAGTAGCAGCATTGATCGGTTCACCAACGCGAGTTAACAAATCATCCGTATGTTCCAACACATCATAAACATGAACTTCAAAGTTGCTGTAGTACAGAAGCCGAGAGTTATCAGCTGACCATTCTGCTCCATATCCATCTGCGCTAAGAAGAATAGGTTGATCTTGAACCGAGGTGTTGATCAAAGTCAGAATGCCCCGACCGGTTTCGTGAAGTAATAAATATGGTGGAGCTGAAGGTAGGATAACGTAATCACCCAAAGGCAGATAGGCCATGATTTCGGCCTGTTCGTCATGATATTTAAAGACCGACATCTTGTCACCAGATTCTTCAATAATCACTGCCTGCCCCTCATTCAAAGTAGCCAGAGCTGGACGAGGATAAATTTCGTTTATTGTTTCAGTCAAAGTTCGATATAGAAAAGTACCGGAATAGGTGGTGAAGAAAAGTGCGCTTTCATCACTTGGGTGCCACCAAGCATCAAGCACAGAAGAGGAAGCGATATCTTCTAGGTCCAATCGAGTACGACCGGTTTTGTCCAAAAGAATATAGTCAGTAGTTGTTCCTAATGTTTGGGCAATCAGAAGTCGAGTGCTGTCTGAAGACCAGGTCACGGTCAAGGAATCAGCTGTAATATCAGATGTTCGATACAACAAGGTTGGCTTAGCTTCTTCTGTATCATAAGTCCAAAGCTCTAGCCAGGAAGGTTCGCGAACAACATAAGCCAGAGTAGTCTGGTCCGGAGCCACGGTCGCCGTGATAATATCTTCGGAAATCAAGTTAGTTGGCACAGCTTCCAGAAACAGAACTACGTCTTCAACAAAAGTGGTTTCACGACTACTGATCGGCAAGTCCTTACTCCAAGAATAATAACCTTCTTTTTGTATTTCCAAAGTGTAGTTTCCTGGCAAGACCCGTTTAACAAAACCAGGAGTTTCATCTCGTTCTTTTCCATCAACCAGAATAGTTGCTTCCTTAGGCAAAGAAGTGACATAAAAGAGTCCGGTTTGGACAATGCGATTAGTTTCAAGGTTGTATCGATACCCAGCCGTATACAGCACCACGATCGGGGCGGTAATCAAAAAAGCCGCGATAAAGACGAACAATAAGGTCATTCTTGAGCGAAATTTCATAACGGAAGGTATTGTAGCAAAGGTCTTTGACCAGCGCTAGGGTGATAGGGTAGAATAGATACGTTTATGAAAAGATTTCCTGGGGCAATTTATACTCTCTTTATCGTAGTTGGCGTGATCTTGGCTTTCACTGTTGGTTGGCTTTTTGGTCGGCAGCAAGGGGTGCATTCAGTAGTTCCGACTGGTGAGGGAGAAATTATTGGTGAGGGAGAAATTCCACGCTATCTGTCTGAAGATCTTGAGTTTGACATGTTCTGGGACACTTGGGATCCGAATAAAGAAAATTATTATCGCTTACCCGTTTCTGAGGTCAATCTTTTCTACGGCGCCATGGAAGGTCTGCTAGAGTCTTTGGATGATCCGTATTCAGTTTTCTTTGATCCAGAAGAGGCTGAGGATTTCATGGAAAGTCTTTCTGGAAGTTTTGAGGGAATCGGAGCAGAGATCGGGATTAAGGATGACCAGTTGCAGATTGTGGCCCCGTTACCGAATACTCCAGCCATGAACGCTGGGCTCTTGTCTGGAGACAAGATTTATTATATTGATGATCTAGAAACGTCACCGATGAGTTTAGAAGAAGCAGTGATGAATATTCGCGGGCCCAAAGGAACTTCGGTTGTGTTAACTGTTGGTCGTGAAGGCGAGGATAGTCTACTGGAGATAACTGTGGTGCGTGACGAGATCAATATTGATAGTTTGGACTGGGAGGTTCGTGAAGATGGTGTAGCCGTGATTGACATGTATTATTTTAATGAAGATACAAGCGAGCTATTCAACGATGCTGTTAATGATATTTTGACTCAAGATATTGAAGGGCTAATTCTTGATCTGCGAGGTAATCCTGGTGGTCTCTTGTCCATGGCTGTGATTGTGGCCAGTGAATGGACTGGGACTGATGTTGTGGTAATTGAAAAAATTAAAGACTTAGAAGCACCGCTGACCGGGCGAAACACGATGCGCTTGGCCGAGATCCCAACCGTGGTGTTGGTTAATGGTGGCTCTGCTTCTGCGTCTGAGATTGTGGCCGGGGCGCTGCAGGATTATGATTTAGCCACAATTATTGGAGAGCAGACTTTTGGTAAAGGCTCAGTTCAGGATTATCGTGAGTTGCCTGATGGCTCAGCAATCAAGATGACTATTGCCGAATGGCTTACGCCAACTGGTCGGACCATTAATGAAGAAGGTATCACTCCTGATATCGTTGTAGAATACACTCTTGAAGATTATTATGCCGGGGAAGACCCGCAGTTTGAGCAGGCCCTTGATATTATCTTTAACTCAGAAACCCTTGCCGTGGATTAAACAATTTTGGTCTGGATTTGGTTTTTTGTATCAAGGCGTCTTGAGATTATTTCAGGACCGCCGAATTTTTTTATTGAGTTTGATTCCGATTTTGATCAATCTCTTGCTTTTGTTTGTGGTTGTGATCGCTGTGGTTTGGCTGTCGAGCCATTGGCTGGCTTTGGCTCTGCCAACAGTGTGGTGGGCAACAGTACTGATTGCGGTTATTATTAGCGCGGCCGTAATTCTGGTTTTGTTTTTGGGAATTATTTTGTTTACTGCCGTGAGCAGTGTTCTGGGAGCTCCGTTCTACGAAGCGATTAGTGGTCGGGTGGACGCATCTCATGGGGGAGTTGAATTTGATCGACCGTGGTGGCAAGAGATCAAAGCTTCTTTGATTAACTCCTTGAAAAAATTGATTTGGTTGGTCTTACTTCACGCCATCCTACTGATCTTACTTATTTTGCCTGGTGTAGGAACCGCGTTTTACACAGTCTTAGGTTTTGTTCTGACTGCTGCATTCTTGGCACTAGAGTTCTTGGACTTCGTTTTCGACCGACGAGGGATCTTGTTTAGACAGCGAGTTCGCTGGTGTCGACAACACAAATGGCCAGTTTTGGGTTTTGGAATCGGTATCTTTGTCGGCCTAGCTATTCCTGTATTAAATCTATTTATCCCACCAGCTGCCGCTGTGGGAGCCGCTTTGTTGTATCATCGATTCAAATAACACTAGCCAGCCTATTAAAAGCTCGGACGTTTGTTTTCTCAGAGCGCTCGGGCTGCACGGTGGT
>CAYZPO010000064.1:0-5428 GCA_964480695.1 uncultured Gammaproteobacteria bacterium
TAAACGAGCTAGGCCGAGCGTCCTGAACAAAAAGTATGGCCGAGTCTTTGATAGGTCGGCCGGATATATTTACATATTTTGAACCTAAATCAACCCTATGCTATACTGTGCGGGTATGAAAATTATCCTCATGAAAGATGTGCCTAAAGTGGGCCTAAAGGGGGAGGTTAAGGAGGTGTCAGTTGGTTACGCCCGCAACTTTTTGTTTGCTCAAAACCTGGCTGTTCAAGCGACAGATAAAGTCGTGACAGCAATGAAGAAAGAACGCACTGTTGCAGCTAAGCGGGAGGAAAAAGATATGAAGCAGGCTGGGGAGGACGCTAAGAAGTTAGATGCCTATCTGCTACAGCTCGAAGAGCGAGCTAATGAAACCGGTGGACTCTATGCTGCAGTGACCATGGAGACGGTCGCGGCTGCGTTGAAAAAAGCTGGCTTCAAAATTGATCCAAGCATGGTTGATTTACCAGAACCGATCAAAGAAGTCGGTGAGCACGAGGTCCGGCTCAAACTGCCGCACGGCCTCGAAGCCAAGATCACTGTCGACATCCAAGAAAATAAGAAATTAAAAAAATAATAAAATAAGCCCAAGAGCTTATTTTCTTAGTTTCTTAGTTTTTTATTTAATTATCTATGGCCAAAACAAAAAGACCAAAGTACGTTTTCGTTGTTGGTGGAGTAATGTCCTCTGTTGGTAAGGGGGTTGCTTCTGCTTCCATTGCTAAGTTAGTTCAGGCTCGCGGCTACAAAGTCGCTAGCATTAAGTGCGACATGTATGTCAACGTTGACGCTGGCACGATTCGCCCAGCTGAACACGGTGAGGTTTATGTTGGAGCTGATGGAATTGAAGCAGATCAAGACCTTGGTAATTATGAACGCTTTACTGGTCAGATAACCACCTTGGATAATTACATTACTACCGGACAGGTGTATCAGGAAGTGATTCGTCGTGAACGTAATTTGGAATATGGTGGTGAGGACGTGGAAGTGGTACCAGATGTTCCGAAAGAAATTATTCGCCGGATCAAGAACTGTCAGCAAAAGACCAAAGCCGATATCATGACCATCGAGTACGGAGGCACAGTCGGAGAGTATCAACTAGTCCTATTCCTTGAGGCCGCACGAATGATGAAAGCAGCCATGCCTGAAGACGTGATTTTTGTTATGGTTAGTTATTTACCAACTCCGAGTCTACTTGGGGAACAAAAGTCTAAGCCAACACAGTACGCGATCCGCACTTTGAACTCGGCTGGTATTACTCCGGATTTTATTATGTGTCGTAGTGATCTTCCTGTTTCTCCGGATGTTAAACGCACGATTAGCAATGTTTGCAGCTTGCCGATCGAACGCATTATCTCAGCCCCGAATGTGGAGTCAATCTATGACGTACCGATCGTTTTCCATAAACAGGATCTTGGAAAAGAGGTTTTGAAAGCACTGAACCTGCGAGTTAATCCATCGCGAATGAAAGAGTGGGAAGCTTTGTCACGCAAGATCAAACGAATGAAGAAAGAGGTTAAGATTGCTATCGTGGGCAAGTACTTTAATATGAAGTCCTGTAAAGATACTTACATTTCTGTGATCGAGGCCACAAATCACGCTGCTTGGCACCACGGGTTCAAACCAAAAATTACCTGGATCGATTCTGAAAGTTATGAAAAGGATCCAAAGAAAGTTAAGGAATTGAAGAAGTTTGATGGTGTGGTTGTCCCTGGTGGTTGGGGTACGCGTGGAATTGAAGGGAAGATCAAAGCCATTGAATACATTCGAAAAAATAATATTCCATATCTTGGACTGTGTTACGGAATGCAATGTGCTGTGATTGAGTTTGCTCGTAACGTTCTGGGATGGAAGGATGCCTGTACTACTGAGATGAAGAAAAAAGGCGGTCATCCCGTGATTCATTGGATGCCAGGGCAGTTGGAGAATATCAAAAAGAAAAAGTATGGTGGTACCTTGCGTCTCGGAGAGCATCCGTGTCAGCTGATCAAAGGAACTAAGGCGCGTGAATTATATGGCAAAGCCAAAGTCAGTGAACGCCACCGCCACCGCTATGAATACAACAATGATTATCGAGTTGAGCTGGAAGAGGCTGGGTTAATTACTTCAGGAGTTAATCCAGAAATGAACCTGGTTGAAATTGTTGAGCTTAAAGACCACCCATTCTTTATGGGGACTCAGTTCCATCCAGAGTTTAAGTCATATCCGCTTAAACCAAATCCAGTTTGGCGAGGATTTTTAGCTGCTGCTACTAAGCGGGCTAAGAAGTAATAGAACAAAATAGGCGGGGTCCCTTAACCCCGCCTGTAGATCGAAATGACAGGTTTTAGCCTGTTATTTTAAACCAAGTTTTTTCCGAACCTTCTTCGTCTCTTCCTTGTCTTTTTGACCAGACATCACCCTTGTTGCCTTGGTTTTAATCTGAGCAAACTCTTTTTGCAAGGCCTTAAGCTGTTTTTCTATTTCTTTAAGACGTTTTTTATACTCGTCTTGTTTATTTGACTTTTGACTCATATAAACTATAAAATAAGATCAATTCAATAACTTAAATAAATTATATGGGATTACTAGATCGAATACAAGAGGTGAGAGATCGACGTGAGGCCGCTAAACAAGAGCAAGATGTGTTAGTGGAAAAAGATCAAGAGTTCGAATCTCGCTTGGTTGAGTTAGAAAGTGTTCAAGCTGATGTCCGGGGTGTGTTAGAAAATACTGAAGGTGAATACGGTGAGGCCATGGAAGCAATAAATGAATTACGGAGTTTTGAAGAGGAAGATTTGAACCAGGTAGATGCAGCAGACATTAATGCAATTAAGGTTACGGCAGATGATACGATTAGTAGGTTTAATGAATTACGTGCACAGTTAACTGAGGTGGAAATGGAGATTGCTGGGATTGAGGCTAAGAATGTAGAGGATGCTAAGGTGAAGCAGCGGGAAGAATGGGATGTAAAAGGTTCAGTAAATTTTTATCGGAATACAGAACGCTGGAAAAAGTATCAATACTCAAATACTGAGGTTGATGAAGGAGAACTCGAGGAGTTGATGGAAAATTTTCGTGTAGTCATGCAGCAGGAGGATCGTTTTGTTTTTCCAGGTAATGAAGGATTCTTTGCTTTATTGCGTGGTGAATCAACACGGGCGGAGGCTCTTGATTTGTATACTCAAAAATACGTTCCAACACTGGAGGAGACTCGGGATGTGATTAAGTCTAGGCATGAAAGCCGGAGGGAGCTTGGAGGTGAGAAGGCAGAAGATTATGAAATAGAGGCAGAAGCATTGTCAGCCTTTGATACTGATTCTTATCATCCTGTGCTTGATGTAGTTAAACGTTTGGAAGAAGTTAAAAAAGTTGACCTAAGTTCTGCAGAAGCAATTGATGCTCTTGCCAAGGACCATATTAAAAAATTTACCAAGGCCATGGATGATGGGATTCAAGCCTGGATGATGGCTTCTATGAGACAAGAAGGTATGAATGAGCATGATTTGGCCAAAGAAATGTTATTTTTAAATGGGGAGGTGAGGACCGGGACAACAATGGAAAAGGTCATAAAGTTGGCGCCGGAATTTGGTGGTAATGCAGTTGGGTTGGCTGCAACCGTAAGAACTTTGGCTGGCCGTCATAGAGGAGATATTAGATTGAATAGACACTGGGACAGAATATTAAAAGAAGCCAATAAGGCGGCAGGTTATTGACATAAATAAGCTGTTTTGATAGAATACTCGCGCTATCGAATAGATTCAGTTTTACCTAATATTTACCTAATATGGCACATAAAAAGGCCGGTGGATCCACCGGGTTAGGACGAGATTCCAAAGCAAAACGTTTAGGCGTTAAGCGCGGCGACGGACAGGCTGTTAAGGCCGGAGAGATTTTGATTCGTCAGCGCGGTACTAAGTGGCGACCTGGTGAAAACGTTCGAGTCGGTAAGGACGACACACTTTACGCTAAAGTAGCTGGAATCGTTAAGTTCAGCAAAAAGAAGGTCACCAAGTTTGACGGAGCGCTTCAGTTGAAAACGTTTGTAAATATAGAACCGAAGAACTAAAATAAGAAACTAAAAAACTAAGAAAATAAGCACAGTGCTTATTTTTTTATTTTCTTGTTTTCTTACTTTTTTTAAGCTATAATCTCTTCATGCGTAGAATAATTTCTAAGGCTCGGAAATTGAATCGAGCCTTGATCGATCTCTTTAAGAATTCTAGATTTTACCGAGGCGTAACTATTGTCTCGGCTATTTTGGTTGTCTTAACCCTGATTCTGCCGTTGTGGAAAATCATGCCTAACCTAGGTGACGAAACTTTTATCCCGCTGCACTATAATATTTACTTTGGAATTGATCGTTTCGGGCCATGGTATTACATTTTCATTCTGCCGGCTCTTGGTTTTCTGATGCTGCTCTTGAACGTAATTTTTGAAGCCGTTTTTGTGAAGCGTGAGCACATCTTGTCGATTTTCTTTGCTGTGACCACGATTGCCGTAGAAGTGATTTTATTCGTGTCTATGGCTTTAATCGTTTTGATGAACACTTAATATGATTGAAACTTTTCCGATTGTAAAATTTTTAATCCTTTCGACCGTAGCCTTCTTAGCAGCCATGGCTTGGACTCCAGCCTTGACTCACTTTTTGTATAAGCATAAATTTGGCAAACAGATTAGAAACGAAGGAACTACGCCAATTTTTTCCAAGCTGCATGCCAAAAAGGCCGGAACACCAACCATGGGTGGAATTTTAGTTTGGGGAACGACTTTGGTGCTTGGAGTCGTCTTGTTAATCATCTGGCAGTTTGCTCCGGACAGCTTTTTAGGGCACCTAAACTTTTTGACTCGCGAACAAACCTTGTTGCCATTAGGTGCTTTGGTAGCCTCAGCTGTACTTGGTCTGGTTGATGATTATTTTAATGTTAAAAAAATCGGACCGCATGGTGGCGGATTGCGGGTGCGACATCGTTTGTTATTGTTTACCTTGATCGCTATTGTTGGAGCGTGGTGGTTCTACTTCAAGTTAGATTGGGATCTATTGCACATTCCGTTCCTGGGAGATTTTAATATTGGTTGGTGGTATATTCCGTTCTTCATTCTGGTGATCGTTGGTACTTCGTTTTCAGTTAACCAGACCGACGGATTAGACGGTCTGGCTGGTGGAACGTTAGCGACCTCGTTTGCCACGTTTGGAATAATTGCTTTGCTTCAGGGCCGAGTAGAGATGGCTGCTTTTTGTGGAGTGATTGTCGGAGCTCTCTTAGCCTTCCTGTGGTTCAATATCAATCCAGCTCGTTTCTTTATGGGTGATACTGGTTCGATGTCGCTGGGAGTGACCTTGGGAATCGTGGCCATGCTGACCAACACTGCTTTGTTATTGCCAATCATTGGGATTATTTTTGTGGTCGAGGCCTTGTCGACGATAATTCAGTTAGTCTCGAAGAAACTG
>CAYZPO010000065.1:0-5279 GCA_964480695.1 uncultured Gammaproteobacteria bacterium
CTTCTCAAGCCAGTCAAAGGAACAGCTGGGACATTATTGACTTGTGAGAAGCGAGTCAAAGAGCTTGAGACTGCAGCTAAGAGCACTGGTTGTAAAGCAGATCTCGGGTCAGAGATGGTCGATACTGCTGGTGGTTTTGTGTTACGAACAGCTGACGCAGACCTTGATTACACACTAGAGACCTTGCTGGATCAGATCAAAGATGAAACTTTGATCGAAACTAATTCTTTGTTGTTTAATGCCTAAACATGATTCGCGACGATTACATCTATCCGAGTTCAAAGATCCGTTCACTAGAACAGCACCTGTTAAGTGACACGGACATGACGCGTGTGATTGATGCTAAAAATCCAGACATCGCCTTTAAGGCTTTTAACAGCCTAGACTACGCTGGTGAGCTTTTGGATTTGGAAGCTAAGGATTACCGCACAGCCATGGATCGCAAGATGAATCGTTTGAAAAAAATTCTGTATCATGTGGTTCCGGACAAAGACCTACTGCGTTTACTGTTCTTGGAGCGTGATTATTACAACATCCGTTTTATTCTCAAGGAAAAAGCTGCTGGTAAAGATTCAAAAAATCTTTCTGAGCTCTCAGACGGAGTGTGTAAGGCAGATCAAATCCGACGTTACATTATTGACGAACTAGAATCAGACCTGGATCTTGAGGTGCAAGGTGATATTAACGACCTGCGCAAGCAAATCGGAGATGACGTTGATCCAGAACGTATCTCAAACTTAGTCACTCAGAAAATCAACAAGCGCAATCGAGAGCTAACAGATCGTTTGGGAAATCCGTTCATCAGTACGCTTTACAAATATCTGGCAGACAAAAATAACATCAGTCTGTTCTTACGTGCCCGTCGTGTGGGAAAAAGCAGGAACTGGTTTAGCGAACGAGTAAACGACACCGGACACATTCCAGCCAGTGCTTTGCTAGATACTTATGACGGATCCGATGATGAGGGTTTGCTCAGTCAAATGCGAATATTCTTTCCAAATGAACTCGAGGAGTATCTGGAAGAATACAACAAAGACAAAGCCGTCTGGCACGTTGAACTGGGAATTAATAACGTTATTATCGAACACCTGAAGCAGGCTAAAACGATCGGATACGGACCAGAGGTGGTGGTCGCCTACTTCTTTGCCAAGAAATACGCTATTAAGAACCTGAGCACAATCATGGCTTTGAAGTTCGGTGAAATCGAACCGACAGAAATTAGAAAACACTTAGTTAACACTTACTAGTATGGAAGATTATAAAGTCGCTATTATTGGAACCGAGGAAGCGATCATGGGCTTCTACGCCCTAGGTGTTGAGTGTTTTCCAATTACTGAAGACAACGAAATTGAATCAATTATAGAAAAAATTAACGCTGGCCGTTTTGCTGCAGTTTTCATTACTGAAGACTGGGCTGAACGTGTCCGCACAAAGGTCGATCAAGCTTTCCAAGATGCAGCCCTACCAGCCGTAGTGACTGTCCCATCCCCGCAGGGAGCCACTAAGGCTGGGCTCACCAATTTACGTAAAATTGTTGAGCAGGCTGTCGGAAGCGACATATTATTTAATAACTAAACTTTAGAAATTAGAATTAATATGGCTGAACAAACAGGAACAGTCATCAAGATCTCTGGACCGCTCGTGGTCGCCTCAGAAATGAACGAGGCACGAATGTACGATGTGGTTAAGATTGGTGACAATAAACTGGTAGGGGAGATCATCAAGCTCAATGGAGACCAGGCCTCAATCCAGGTATACGAAGAGACCACTGGATTAAAGCCAGGCGACCCGGTTCACATGACTGGCATGCCTTTGTCTGTAGAGCTTGGCCCAGGAGTACTTAAATCAATTTACGACGGAGTGCAGCGACCTTTGAAGGATATCGAAGCTGTGGCTCAATCACCGTATATCACCAAAGGAATTGATGTGCCAGGTTTGGATCGAACTAAAGAATGGGAGTTTAAAGCAGAAATGAAAGATGGTGAACCAGTTAAAGAAGGTGACGTAATCGGAACGATTCAGGAAACTGAACTGATCGTGCACAAAGTAATGGTACCTCCTGGAGTTAATGGAACGGTATCTGGTTTGAAGAGTGGAAACTTTAAAGTAGAGGACGTGGTGGCTAAAGTTGATGGTCATGAAATTACTTTGCTGCAGAAATGGCCGATTCGTGTTCCTCGACCTTACAAAGAGAAGCTAACTCCAAAGACTCCGTTAATCACCGGAACTCGAATCTTTGATACTTTTTTCCCAATCGTTAAGGGTGGAGCTGGTTGTATCCCAGGGCCTTTCGGGGCTGGAAAAACAGTTACCCAGCAGTCACTAGCTCGACTATGTGATGCTCAGATTATTGTTTACATCGGTTGTGGTGAGCGTGGAAACGAGATGACTGAGGTACTGGATGAATTCCCAGAACTGATTGACCCAACTTCAGGAAAGCCTTTGATGGAACGAACAGTATTGATCGCCAACACCTCAAATATGCCTGTAGCGGCTCGTGAGGCTTCGATCTACACTGGAATCACTATTGCTGAGTATTATCGTGATATGGGCTATAACGTAGCCTTGATGGCTGACTCAACTTCTCGTTGGGCTGAGGCCTTGCGTGAGATTTCTGGACGACTGGAAGAAATGCCTGGTGAGGAAGGATATCCGGCTTACCTTGGATCTCGAACCGCTGCTTTCTACGAACGTGCTGGTTTAGTTGACTGTCTTGGAGAAGATGATCGTAAAGGATCACTTACTGCAATCGGAGCGGTTAGTCCTCCAGGTGGTGACCTATCAGAGCCAGTGACTCAGAACACTTTGCGTGTAACTAAAGTTTTCTGGGGACTGGATGCTAAACTGGCTTACCGTCGTCACTTCCCAGCGATTAACTGGTTAAACAGTTACTCACTTTACAACGACAACGTGGAAGACTTTTCCCGTCAGAACTACGGACAGGACTGGCCAGAAATGAAAACTCAGGCCATGGGAGTCCTACAAGAAGAAGCTAGTTTGCAGGAAATCGTTAAACTGGTTGGACTTGATGCTTTGTCATCAAAAGAGCAGGTTACATTAGATACTGCTAAGGCTCTGCGTGAGGACTACTTACAACAGTTCGCCTTTGATGAAGTGGATGGATACACTCCTCCAAAACGAATGTACTTGATGCTGAAAGCCATTTTAACCTTCCATGAAGCTGCTCTCGACGCTGTCGACAAGGGAGCTAAGGTGAAAGACATTACTGATCTAGCAGTCAAAGAAAAGATTGCTCGAGCCAAGACAGAAACTGACGAGTCAGCTCTAACAGCTCTACAGAAGGAATCGGTTGAACAGGTTAAGTCCACTATTAAGGCTGGAGAATAAACATATGGAAAAACGATACAAGACAATCAAAGAAGTCCAAGGACCGCTCGTCATTGTTGAGGGGATCGAGGATGTTATGTATGAAGAAATGGTGGAGGTAGAACTTGGTGATGGGACCAAGCGTAAAGGACGCGTTTTGGAAATCACTGACAAGCATGCTGTGGTGCAGATTTTTGAAGGCACTAGTGGAATTGACGTTGATAACTCTACAGCAACTTTCCTTGGCAAAACTATGCAAATCGGTGTGTCAACTGACATGCTTGGGCGTGTATTCTCAGGAATCGGAGCTCCTAAAGATGGTATGCCTGACGTAATTCCAGAAAAACATCTGGACATTAACGGTGCACCGATCAACCCATACTCACGAGAAATGCCTAAAGATTTCTATCAAACTGGTATCTCAACTATTGATGGACTGAACACTTTGGTGCGTGGACAAAAATTACCTGTGTTCTCTGGAGCTGGTCTACCTCACAACGAAATTGCTGCCCAGATCGCGCGTCAGGCTAAGGTGATTGAAGAAGGAACTAGTGAAGAAGATTTCGCTGTGGTGTTCGGAGCCATGGGAGTGACCTTTGAAGAAGCTGAGTTCTTCGTCAACGAATTCAAGAAGACCGGTGCTATCGAACGTGCTACCTTGTTTATCAACTTGGCTGACGACCCTGTGGTTGAACGAATCACTCTGCCTCGTTTAGCTTTGACTACAGCTGAGTACCTGGCTTTTGAAAAAGGAAAGCACGTGCTCGTAATTTTGACTGACCTGACTAACTACTGTGAGGCTTTGCGCGAGATCTCCGCTGCTCGAAAAGAAATCCCTGGACGTCGTGGTTATCCTGGTTACTTGTATACTGACCTTTCAACCATTTACGAACGAGCTGGAAAGATGAAAGGACGAAAGGGAAGTGTGACCCAGATTCCTATCTTGACCATGCCTGAAGATGATATCACTCACCCAATTCCTGACTTGACTGGATATATTACTGAGGGTCAGATCATTGTGTCTCGTGACCTGTACCGTCAAGGAGTTTATCCTTGTGTAAACGTTTTGCCTTCGCTTTCTCGTTTGATGAAAGCTGGAATCGGAGAAGGGCAGACGCGTGGCGATCACTCAGGTGTAGCTAACCAGTTGTTCGCGGCTTACGCTACTGGTAAAGAAGCTCGTGAGTTGGCTGTTATTCTTGGAGAGTCTGCTTTGTCAGACGCTGAGCGCGCTTACATTAAATTTGCTGATGCTTTTGAGAACGAATTTGTGACTCAAGGCAAGGACGAAGATCGAACTATTGAAGACACATTGACTCTTGGTTGGAAACTGTTGTCGATCTTACCTAAGAAAGAACTTAAACGTGTTAAGGACGAAGAAATCGAGAAGTACTTACCAAAGACTGAATAATTATGGCTAACGCACTAGGCGTCAATCCAACTAGGCAGGAACTGTTAAAGCTCAAGGTCAAGCTCAAAACCTCTGAGCGTGGTTATAAGTTACTCAAAGACAAGCGCGATGGTTTGATGAAACAGTTCATGGAAATCATTCGTGAAGCTAAGGACCTGCGTGAAAACGTAGAGAAACAGCTGGAGACTGGGTTCCGAGCCTTCCTGTTTGCTGGAGCCAAAACTCCACCGTCTCTACTTAAGAGTGCTTTCTTGTTACCATCGAAAAAGACTTACTTGCAGGCTGATATTAAAAACGTGATGTCAGTTAACGTGCCAGTATTTGAGTATAAAGAAGAAGGCGATTTCCTGTCTTACGGATTTAGTTTTACTGCTTCTGAGCTGGACACTGCCTTGCAGAGCTTCTCAGATACTTTGAAAGATATGGTACGACTAGCAGAAGTTGAACACTCAGCTAAACTACTCGCGCAAGAAATCGAAAAGACTCGACGTCGAGTGAACGCTCTCGAATACGTCTTTATTCCAAAGATGAAAGAAACGAT
>CAYZPO010000066.1:0-1674 GCA_964480695.1 uncultured Gammaproteobacteria bacterium
TACACGGACAGTACACGGGAAGGGCCAGCATGTGAAGCAGATAAAAAATCAAAACAAAACCGTTTTCAGGTTTGGTCAAACCAAACAGCTTTAATTGAACCTCCGTTATTGGAAGTAAAAAATGCAACAAAAGAGAATATGTTAAATTCTTTGCGTCAAATTTTTCAAGATAAAAAGGAAATTTTTCCAAAAATCCTTGGTCAAGAAAATACTAAAGACCAAATTAAAGGTGCTTTATTGTTTGGCCACAATGTAATTATTATTGGACCTCCTGGTGTTGGTAAGACTGAACTGGCACGAACGCTGGCTGAGTTTATGTTCAACGACGAGAGCTCTTTGGTCCGGATCGATATGTCTGAATACATGGAAAAACATGCGACCTCGAAAATTATTGGTTCGCCTCCAGGTTATGTTGGTTACGAAGAAGGTGGACAGCTGACTGAAATCGTGCGACGTAAACCTTATGCTGTAATTCTGTTTGATGAAATCGAAAAGGCACATCCAGATGCTTTTAATATGCTGTTGCAGATTCTTGACGAGGGACATCTAACTGATGCTAAGGGTCGCAAGGTTAACTTCAAGAATACTGTCATTATCATGACTTCAAACATTGGTTCAGACGCAATTTTAGAAATGACTACTAAGGGTGGTGGTGATCTAGGATTTGAATCTGATCGCAGCGATTCGCCAGAAAAAGATGAAGAGCGCATGCGCGAGCGAGTGATGGAAATGTTAACCGAACACTTCCGTCCAGAATTCTTGAACCGACTCGATGAGATCACCATGTTCCACTCATTGTCTCCGGACAACATTAAACATATTGTCGAGCTGCAGCTCGACCGAGTTGCCAAGCGTTTGATCGAACAGCGCAAGATCACACTTGAGGTAACTGATGCGGCCAAGAAATTGCTGGCAGAAAAAGGTTATGACCCGGCCTACGGTGCTCGACCTCTGAAACGCCTGATCCAAACCGACATATTAGACGGTCTGGCCAAGAAAATCATATCAGGCGACGTAGCCGAAGAAGCCACAGTGACTATCGATGCCAAGAAAAACAAGATCGAAATCCAATGATCATTGAACATTGATTATTGATCATTTTGCACCCAGAAACGACATCGACCTCCGTAGAACACGGAGGTCGTAAGTTTGACGTAGACGTAGTTGTTGTGAGCCACGACGTTAAGCTACTAGACTAGCAGCGGCTAGGTGAGCCTCACCGATGGACCTCGAGTTCGTGTAGCTCGATACCTTGGTGGGCCAACCACTGCTGAGTGATCTTGATCTTGAGTTGGTGGGAGACAACCCCGGCCATGAACAGAGCGTCGCCAGGACGGGTTATGGCCGGCTGTCCGGTCAGATTCACCTCGGCCACTAGCTCGGCACCCTGGGTAATCCGGATATACATGTCCTCGTACTCGAAGCGATACGGGCCATCGCGGACGGGTCTATCTGTTGTCACCCGAACGACCTTGAGCCCAGTCACCTCTTGATCACGCGTAGTTGGATTCAGGACATATCCGACGTAAGCGACCGCTGCGTCACTCATTCAACACCCCCTATACCGCACGCGAAACGAGTTGCGGTTCGATATAATCCACAATCCACCTCTCTCATAGCTGATCTTGGCATTTTTTTGACTTGACGTCAACTGGAAATTTAGCTCAAAATCTG
>CAYZPO010000066.1:1684-5147 GCA_964480695.1 uncultured Gammaproteobacteria bacterium
CTCGTCTCCGGTGAGACGCTGAACACGCAGTACTGGGATCTCGTATTGTTCCCGAAGTTCCTGGGCTACCAGGTTGTCGGCACACTGACCTCGGTGATACGGTCCGATATATCCAATACATTCCATGATTCACCTCTCTCACTGTTGATCTTGGCATTTTTTTGACTTGACGTCAACTGGAAATTTAGCTCAAAATCTGCTAGTATAGCCTCGTTATGAAACAAATATTTTTTACCTTTATTTCGCTAAGCTTAGTCTTAGCCCCATTAACTCCGACCCTTGCAAGTTCGGATTTTAACCCTAACTTTGTTTTAAGTGATACAGAGCTGACGGATATTTTTTCCATGGACCGGAATGATATTCAACGTATTTTAGACAAAGGCGGCTTATCTGATTATTACACCGAAGATATTGATGGGCGTGAACGTCATATCGCTGACATTATCTGGTGGACTTCACAGATGCGCGGAATCAGTCCTAAGGTCTTACTCGTCATGCTACAAAAAGAGCAGAGTTTAATTGAAGATCCGACTCCGTCACAAGATCAACTAGACTGGGCTTTGGGATACGGGGTATGTGATGATTGTACTCATGATGATCCAGACATTCAGCGCTGGAGCGGAATTTCCAAACAACTTAATTCAGCCGCCTTGCAGCTTAACGAAGGCTATCTAGCTGATATTGAAACTGATGGCGAAACTGTAATGGGTTACGGCCCTGGAATCACGACCATCATTGATAACGAATACGTAACCTTTGCTAATGCTGCCACAGCCGCTCTGTACACTTACACCCCACACCTGCACGGCAATGAACTTTTTGTAACTATCTGGAACCGATATTTTGGTATTTACTATCCAAGCGGGTCACTCCTGCAAGACAACACTACTGGTGGAGTGTACTTGATTCGTTTTGATGAAAAGCGACCGATCACTTCTCAAACTGCCTTGCTCTCTCGTTACAACTCAGATCTAATTATCTCGGTTGATCCGACCGTGCTGCAGTCATACGCTGACGGCCCAGCCATTTCTCATGCCAACTATTCCCTGCTCCAGGCTCCGAACGGTGGTATCTATTTACTCGTGGACGACACAATTCGACCGATCGCTTCACAAGAAGCTTTCCGTTCAATCGGATTTAATCCAGACGAAGTCCTGGCTGTTGAATGGGAGGATCTAGCTCCGTACACTGAAGGTGAATCGATCACAGCCGACACCCTGTATCCGCAAGGAACTTTGCTTCAGAACTCAACCACAGGTGGTGTTTACTTTGTTGAAAACGGAATCAAACAACCGTTAATGTCCCGCGACATTTTGGATAATCGTTTTGCTAACTGGCTCATCGCTCCAATGTCTGAAGCTGAGCTCGACGAATTTGAGACTGGTGACCCAGTTAAATTTCAAGACGGAACTTTGATCAAGGGCTCTGCTCCTGATGTCTACGTTGTGTCTGAAGGTGAACGTCGCCCAATCCCTAGTGAAGACGTGTTCCTGGGTCTAGGTTGGAACTGGGATAATATTGTCCTGACTGATGATCGTACTCTGGAACTTCACGAGTTGGGTGAAGCCGTTTACATGACTACGGAAGAAGACATTGAAGCTGCGACCAACTAATATGCTTGTCTTTTCTGCCTTCACCCCTCACACTCCTCTTCTCATTCCCAACATCGGGAAAGAAAATTTGAAAAAGCTTGAAAAGACTTCGCGGGCTATACAAACCCTGGCTGATGACTTGTATATAGCAAAACCGGACACGATCGTGATCATTTCCGGACACAGCGAATCGTACTCGGACGCTTTTGCCATTAACCTCAATGATCCGTATCAGGCTGACCTGAGTTCGTTAGGCGACCTGGAACCAGCCAAGGAATTTCACCCTGACTTTTCGTTGATTGATCACTTGCAAAGACAATTGCGTCGCAATGATATACCGATCACACTACATCCGGAAGAAACATTAGATTATGGCTCGAGTGTTCCATTGATGTTGCTTACAGAACAGCTCAAGGGATTAAAAATTGTTCCGGTATCTGTTTCTGGCTTGGAACCGAAACAGCACTTTCAGTTCGGTCAAGCTCTAAAGGATCAGATTTTTGACTCTACTCAACGTGTGGCTGTCATTGCTACTGGAGATTTGTCGCACACTTTGTCTAGCGAGTCCCCTGCTGGATTCAACGCCCGTGGAGCTGAGTTTGATGATAAGATCCAGGAGATAATTTCCCAGAACAACGCAGCTGGTTTAATCAATCTGGATCCAGAAATGATCAAAGAAGCGCAGCAGTGTGGTTATCGAGCCTTACTTATCCTGTTTGGAATTTTAGACAAACTTAATTTCAAATCTGAAATCCTGTCCTATGAGGCACCGTTTGGTGTAGGATATCTAACCGTGAATTTTGAAATGGCTTAACTAAAATGGAACCCTAAAGGGTTCCGCTACACAGATAAGATGGTCGACAAACGGATCATAACAGTTATGTGTAGCGGAAGGCTTTAGCCTTCCATTTCAGATCTATGATCGCAGAAGTATATATCATTAGAAGACTTCCGCGGAGGATGGCTTTTTTTGATTATAAAATTCCTGCAGACATTGAAGTCGAGCGTGGGGCTTTGGTCCGTGTTCCATTTCGCAATCGAGTCGAGCATGGCATTGTGTCTGGGGTCAAAGAAAAGTCTGACCAAAAAGGGGTCAAAGAGATCGTCGAAGTCTTGGACTCTCAGTTCCTGTCTGACACTGAACTCAAGGTGTATGAAGACACGGCTGCAGAAATTTTACAATCTGTTCCAGCAGTCCTAGACGCAGCCTTTCTGCCCCCGCGTAAACGAACTTCGTCAATTGAGCGGCCACGACAAGGTTCGATCACCAATAAAATCCGGCAACAAGAGGTCGATTATATTAAACAGGCTCTTGAACTGATTGGGCAGGATAAACCATGCTTTATCGAGACTGTAGATATTGTTCAGGCAACCGCCATGATTGAAGCCTGCTTACGACAACACGCCTCGAACAAACAAAACCTAATCCTTGTCTCACACGTTCATGACGCAGATATGATCGCAGCTGCTCTGAGTAAACTTGACTCGACCCTAACTGTCCTGGACAGTCGCTCAACTAAGCCTCAGCGGGCGGATATTGCTCAGGCTTGGCGACAAGGCGAGATCAAGACTCTGGTGGCAACACGTGTTGGATCAATCCTGCCTGCACACGATCTAGGAACAATCTTTGTTGTCCGATCTGGGTCTGATGAACACGCCCAGTACGACCGTAATCCGCGCTATGACGCCCGCAATTTGGTTTGGCATTGGCACCAGGTCACTGGAGCTCAGCTGATTTTCTTTGACGTACTTCCTCGCGTAGTTGATCTCAGTCGCTTCTCAAACCTGAAACTTGCAACTTGCAACTTGCAACACGACACTAAGGTCATCAACCTCAAAGACCAACTTCCAACAAACGATACCCCAATCCT
>CAYZPO010000067.1:0-5134 GCA_964480695.1 uncultured Gammaproteobacteria bacterium
GACTGGATAGAGTTCGTAGATGTAAGGCTCCAGCACTTGTAGACAAGGTGTTAGCAGCCTGAGCCAGGTTTTCTGAAGCCTCAACTTCACCTTGAGCTTTGATAACAACAGCCCGACGTTCACGTTCTGCTTCGGCTTGCTTAGCAATCGTTCGTTTCATTTCTTCTGGAAGAGTAACGTCTTTCAGTTCAACGTTCTCAACGTCGATGCCCCAAGGATCAGTCAGGTTATCTACAATTTCACGAATTCGCTTAGCAGCTTGGTCGCGATTAGAAAGCAGTTCATCAAGTGATAGCTCACCACAAATATTTCGCATTGTTGTTTGGGCCAACTGCGAAACAGCGTGTCGATAATTTTCAACCTCGATCACAGCCTTACCAGCGTCCTTGACCTTGTAATAGATCACAGCGTTGATGCGAGCGGATACATTATCTTTGGTGATCGCTTCCTGATCAGGAACGTCAACAGCCTTAACTCGAATGTCAACTTTCTTGTAGGAATAAAAAATAGGAATCACTAAACGCCATCCTGGCTCCATGATCCCCATAAACTTACCCAACCGGAATTTAACTCCGCGCTGGTACTGATTGATCTGCTTGATACTGGCCAAGATCACAACCAGGATAAAAACGATAATCGGCATTAGGGCTTCAAACATATTTTTAGGTTAATAATTGAATAAATCCATCTTAGCACTTAAGCTTGATTTTAGGCAAGAATAATGCTAGTATCAGCTCACTATGCCCAAGAAACGCGTATTAGTAGGAATGTCTGGAGGGGTCGACTCATCTGTGTCGGCAGCTTTATTGTTGGAGCAGGGTTACGAGGTGATCGGTGGTTTTATGAAGAACTGGAGTGATTGTGACTGGCGTGAGGATCGGCGGGATGCTATGCGCGTGGCTGCTAAGCTGGGGGTTGAGTTTTATACGTTTGATTTTGAGAAACAGTATCGCGATCAGGTGGTGGAATACATGTATCGCGAGTATCAGGCCGGCCGGACTCCTAACCCTGACGTAATGTGCAATAAGTGTGTTAAGTTTGATCTGTTTTTGAAAGAAGCCGATCGGTTAAAGTGCGACTACATCGCTACTGGACACTATACTCGCACTGACGGTGAACGTATTTACGCTGGCAAGGACCCGAATAAAGATCAGAGCTATTTTCTCTGGGCCATTGATCCAGCGGTCTTGCCTCGCGTTCTGTTTCCAATCGGTGACATGCTCAAACCTGAGGTTCGAGCCAAGGCCGAGGAATTGGGTCTGAGCACGGCAAAGAAAAAAGATTCCCAAGGAATCTGTTTTATTGGTGAAGTCGACCTGGTTCAGTTTCTGAAAGAACGGATCAAACCAGATCCAGGCAAGATTGTTGATACTGAGGGGCGTGAACTTGGTCAACACGAGGGGCTGGCCTACTATACGATCGGTCAGCGCCATGGCCTTGATGTTGGTGGCGGAACCCCGTATTATGTGGTAGAGAAGCGACAGGATACAAAGGAGCTGGTAGTGTCGAGTAATTACCATCCAGAGTTGTATAAGAGCAAGCTTGAAGTCGCGGATTTAAATTGGTTCAATGACAGGCTCACGCCTGTCAGTCCTCAGAAGTGTAAAGCCAGAATAAGATATCGTCAGCCATTGCAAGACTGTATGATTTCGAGGAATGACAAGCGTAAGCTTGTCACCGTTAAGTTCACCGAACCCCAGCGAGCAGTTACGTCAGGTCAGTCGATTGTTTTTTATCAAAACGAAGAAATGCTCGGTGGTGGAATAATCAAATAAATTAAACCAAAAGAAATATGTTCAAAATAATTGATCCATTAATCCGGAAGACAATTTTACGCAATTTTTTTAAGATTGATCTTAGTACCTTAGAACGAGACATTGCTGATGAGTCTGTGGTTAAGAAATATTCTCGCAGTGTTCGTAATGCTTTGATTTTAGTAATTCTGGCTATTCCACCAATCTTGTTCCTTGATTACGGAACTTTGGTCTCGGTTTTGATTCCGATCACTATGGTTTCTGGTACGGCTTGGTTCGCTATCTCACTGGCTAGTGTGAAAAAGAAATTTGAGAACTTTGGTTTGGAGCTGACGATCAATATGTTTAATAGTTTTGTAGCTTCACTAGCCTTGTTGCTCCTTCTGACCTTGTTCTCTTTGAACCAGGATCTCTTCATGCCAGCAATTGCTTGGGGTGCTCAGTATCCTTGGTTGCAACTGGTGTCTGGTTTACTTGGGACTTTCGTGGTCTTAAAGATCGTTTACGACATGTTTGCTGGATCTCTTCGCTACGATGTGAATGACGCCATGCTTACCGGTCAGAGTGAGGCTGCTGAATTATTCTTTAAGAAGTCACTATCTTTCCTTCATGCTTCAGCAGAGAATTTGCGGGCAGGAAAAGGTCTTGAAGTGGCCAACTATTATATAGGTGTCTCTTTCTTTGAAATTTTTACATTTATCAAAAAATATACTGATGATAAGAATTTTCAGGTGGCCTTAGAAAAAGCTTTGAAACTTAAACATAAGCCTGGAATGTCCCAGGATGAAGCAGATAAAATCAGCCTAGACCTAATCAAAGTCTTTATTCAAAAGTGTAATAATGTTAGTGATGAGAAGGCTAAGAAAAGTTTTGAGAATATTAAAGATGAACTTGATTCATTGTCTTGCGACCGGTGCGAAAGTCAACCTATGGTCGACACCCGCTTCTCAATTATTTTTGAAGAGATTGCAGAGATGTTAGAAACCCAAGGTGAGAGCTTGTTTAATAAGAGATAAATGTTAGATCAAAACAAAATTAGAAACTTTTGCATTATTGCGCATATTGATCACGGTAAGTCTACGCTGGCTGACCGGATGTTGGAGCTGACCGGAACCGTAGAAAAGCGGAAGATGAAGAAGCAGTTATTGGACTCGATGGAGCTGGAGCAGGAAAAGGGGATTACGATTAAGCTCGCTCCCGCGCGGATGAACTATAAAGATAATGTATTGAACCTGATCGATACTCCAGGGCATGTAGACTTTAACTATGAAGTGTCGCGTTCACTCGCAGCAGTCGAGGGTGCGATTCTTCTTGTTGATGCAACGCAAGGAGTTCAGGCCCAAACAATTGGTAACCTTTACTTGGCTTTGGAACAGGATTTAAAAATAATTCCTGTGCTCAACAAAATTGATCTTCCAGCTGCGGATGTTGAGACTCGAACACAGGAATTGATCAGCCTGATTGGGTGCGATGCCAGTGAGGTGCTCACAGTGTCAGCCAAGACTGGTGAAGGTGTTGAAGAGTTGCTCGACGCTGTGATTGAACGAATTCCAGCACCAACCGGCTCAGCTGATGCTCCAGCACGGGCTATGGTTTTTGATTCTTTCTACGACGAGTACAAAGGTGTGGTTGCTTACGTCCGGGTGGTTGATGGAATGTTCAAGCCTGGAAATAAGTTGCGTATGCTGGCTTCAAAGGTTGAAAGCGAGATTCTGGATGTTGGACATTTGACCCCGGATTTTGCTTCAGACAAAGAACTTGAAACAGGGCAGATTGGGTACATTGTTTCTGGACAGAAAGAGATTGAAGGTATCAGAGTCGGAGACACTATGTCTGTGGCTGATGTCAAAGCCGAGCCGTTGGCTGGATACAAGGAAGTTAAACCAATGGTCTTTGCCGGGATTTTTCCTAAAGAGGGTTCTGAATATAATCGAATGCGTGATGCCATGGGTAAGCTCAAACTGTCTGACGCTGCGTTAACATACGAGCCAGAACAATCAACAGCTCTTGGTTTTGGTTTGCGTTGTGGGTTCCTCGGAATGCTACATCTGGAGATTATTAAAGAACGTTTGTCTCGTGAGTTTAACCTAGAGTTAGTCGTGACTGTACCGTCTGTAGCCTATCAGGTGACCAAGACGGACAATGAAACCTTAACTATCAAGAGCCCAGCAGAATTACCCGAACGGACATTTATCGATCATATTGATGAGCCTTGGGTCAAAGCTGATGTAGTTACACCGTCGGCCTATGTTGGAGCTGTGATGGAACTGTGTCAGGACAAGCACGCAATTTATCAGAACACAGAATATTTGGAAGGTGACCGGGTGATCTTGCATTACGAAATGCCACTGGCCTCGGTCATCGTTGATTTTTACGACAAACTAAAAAGTGTAACTGCTGGTTACGCTTCGTTGAACTACGAGATCACTGACTATCGTTTCGCTGACGTGGTCAAGATGGATATCCTGGTGGCTGAGGAACCAGTTGAGGCCTTGTCTTCTTTGGTTTATAAAGATGAAGCTCATGATGTAGGGAAGGCGATTGTGAAAACTTTGAAAGAAGAGATTCCGAAAAAGATGTTCGTCATCAAACTCCAAGCCGCAGTCGGCGGCACGATCGTTGCTGGCGAACGTATTTCCGCCATGCGCAAAGACGTGACCGCGAAACTCTACGGCGGAGACGTCACCCGAAAGCGTAAGCTACTCGAGAAGCAAAAGAAGGGTAAAGCCAAAATGATGGCTATGGGGAAGGGAAAAGTCGATATCCCAACTGATGCTTATTTGAAAGTATTGAAACGCTAGGGGGTCAGGTCTTTAGGTTTTACTTTAAGCGGTATGTAAAATGGTCCGGCCGTACCAAAAGACGCACCTTTAAGCCTGAAAATTAGAGACATGGGAAATAAAGATATTGAAATCGAAATAAAGCTTCCGTTAAATAACCCAGATGAGGTTAAAGAGTTTTTGAATGAAAAGGCTAAGCTGGTGGCTGAGAATGTTTATCAGAAAGATGTCTACTATGTTCCAGTGCACCGTGACTTCTTGGGTGTAAAATATCCTTTCGAGTGGTTAAGGCTGAGAGAGTCGCCTAAAGGGATGTTTATTACCTACAAGCACTTCTTTCCTGAGAACGCCAAGGAGACTGATTACTGTGATGAGTTTGAGGCTAAGATCGATAACTTTGGGGCCATGCAGAAAATGTTTGCTAGTCTCGACTTCAAAGAAGCTGTGGTGGTTGAAAAAACAAGAACGATGTGGTTGTATCAAAAAACAGAGATTGTCATTGACGAAGTTAAGGACTTAGGGTTTTATATAGAACTTGAGGCCACTGAACATTTTGAAAATCCTCAAGACGGTAAGTCCTATTTATATCAAGTTTTAAAA
>CAYZPO010000068.1:0-5115 GCA_964480695.1 uncultured Gammaproteobacteria bacterium
CTAGATCGTCTGTTGGGATCTGGTGCATGGCGTGAGTCAGGATCCGATGCCAACTCGGACTGTGATACGGGTTGTCGATTACGTGTAAATACGCTAGCAGATCCAACACGATCGGTTTGGTGTACAAACCTCGCAGAGCCAGGAACTGATACGGGATTCCACGTCGTTCCAGAGCTGAGAGAAAATTATTCGCGCTGTTATTCGCTCGAACCAGGATTCCAAAATCAGACCAGTCAGCGTCAGGATACTTTTCTTTGAGTTCAATAATTTTGTCTGATACTTGCTCGATCTCTTGGTCTAGGGTCGTGCAGTGCATGTGTTCTACAAAGCCAGCTTCTTCTTTATGGGCTTTTAGCTCTTTTGAAAGCGGTTTGTCCCGCGGCTGAACCTCAAGTCGATTAGGATTATTTTTCTGAATGAAGTTGTAAGCGTGATCTAAGATCGACTGCACTGTTCGATAGTTTTTAGTCAGCACGATCTGAGTTGAGTCCGGATAGTCAACCTCGAACTGCAAGATGTTCGACAATGAAGCTCCTCGAAATTTATAAATCGACTGATCGTCATCCCCAACAACCGTGACGTTATTTTTCGGTGCAGCCAGTTGCTTGATCAACTCGTACTGCGCCCAGTTAGTGTCCTGGAATTCGTCCACGAGCACGTATTTGAATTTGTCTCGCAGCTCTTTCAGGATCTTTGGTCGCTTTTGTAAGAGTTCGAGCGTATACATAATCAGATCACCAAAGTCCATCGCATCGTTCTCCAACAAGATTTGTTGGTAGGTATGGTATGCGTTTGCTAACTCCTTGAGTCGAGCGATCTCAGATGTAGCTTCTTCATCGGAATTAGTCGTGTCCAGATTTGCAGCCTCGCCCTCAGCGAATTTAAGATAGTCTTCTGGAGTGATCACCTCATCCTTGGCTCGCGAGAAATGTTGGAGTAGAGACTTCAGATACTTGGTCTGATTTCCTCGAGGGCGATAGTGGTTCAACTCAAAGCGATCAAAATTCTGGCGCATCAATAACCAAGCGTCGATCTCGGACAACAGTTTAAAGTTTCGTGACAACCCGATTTCAACTCCATGATCTCGAAGCACTCGTTCACAAAAAGCATGAAAGGTTGAGATCCATAAGTCGACATAACCCATGGGCAACAAACGGTCGACTCGCTCTTCCATCTCTGTTGCAGCCTTTTCCGTAAACGTCAGTGCCAGCACTTCATCAGGTTCCGCATGCTTTTGTTCGATCAACCAAGTTACGCGCTGTGTGATTACAGTAGTCTTCCCTGTCCCAGCCCCAGCAATAATCATCAACGGTCCCTCAGTGTGCGTCACCGCTTTAAGCTGCTCCTCATTCAATTTTTCCATCAAATTATCAGGCATATTTAAGCGGCGTTATTATACCACAAACAAAACAGCACCCGCGGATCCAGTAGATCACAGCGGGTGCTAGACAAGAGTAGATGGGTAGAGAGAAAAAGTACGTTCAGATCGCAGGCATCCCGTCCAACGGATCAGTCTCAGTAGCAGATCTCCTAGACGGAATTTCGATCTTTTCGATTTCGCAGAAGCGATGTACGACGATATTGACTCGAACGTACGTGATGGTGTCATCGAAGATCCTGAAGTCACATCTGGGCATCTCGATAACACTTCCGGTCTTCAGGTGAATTTTGCACGGCAGTCCGTAAGTCATGATCCAGACCAGATCTTGATACAGGACCAAGTCTGGGCTGTCCAAAATCCTTACCTTCATAACGCTTACGAACTTGAAGTTGTGTGATTGGTGACTCGGGTCTATACCACTCGCACCAGCATCAGTTATCTCCATTCCGTGCCGTAGGTAGATTGAGCTGTGATCGTACATTGTGACCATGCACGGTAAGCCTTCATGGAAACACCGCTGTAGGTCCGCAATTACTTGTTCTCGGGACATACTTCCTCCCAGGGCTAGTTAGGAATCATCCGTCAGGATTTCCACCCGCTCGATGTCATTGAACGAGAATATGAACGGTCTTCCAGTCTCAGGGTTGTTCCAGGTGACCAGGCCATCCTTGACCTGGATATGGAAACCGTTCATCTGCATGGATCCACGGGCCTTCATGTGCAGTACGAGGTCGAGGCGCTTCGAGAAGCACCAGGCCAGATCGCGCTTGACCTGGACGGCCGTAGTGTCCAGGATCTCGATCCTCTGGATGCGAATGAGGGCGATGGGCCCTTGTGGATCCCAGCTCGGATCCTGGCCGGTCACGTGACCTTCACCGAGTTCGATCCCAGACCCGAACTCGACCCGACTCCCTCCGAACAGGATGGCCGTGAAGGGATATCCCTGCTCCTGGCAGGTTTTCAGATCTCTTTCGACCGTGGTCGACATATGCTTTCCTCCCGGAATGAACTGTCTTTTTCTTGGCCCAACCTTATCCTTCAAAGGGTGAGATGTCAAGATATAGGCATATTTCAGCGGAGGTGGTAGAATTTAGATGTTATGCGAAAGTTTCTCAAATGGACGCCGCGGGTTTTGGTGATTCTGGTGATCACCTTTTTTCTGTTAATGTCGCTGGACGTGTTTGTTGAGGAGTATCGTTGGTACGAGATGATTGTTGGGTTTGTTATGCACAATATCCCGACTTTACTCATGGCCGGAGTGCTCTGGATTGCTTGGTCTCAACCAAGGCTTGGAGGTTATATCTTCTTGCTCCTATTTGTGACCAGTGTTTTCTTTTTTAGGAACATTGATGATCCAATCGCCTTCCTGATCGCCTCAGGCCCCTTATTCATCATCGCCATGCTCTTTATCTTGAATCCAGTAAGCAATTCTGATAAACTAAAGCCAGTTAAAAAATAAGCTAAAATTATGCCAAGACCAATGCCAACAAGCACAGAGCTCGGAATGGAGCCCCCTGCTGAAACAAAGGATGGGGGAGCGAAATTAGAGCAGGTCGCAGATCGACCCGACGATACAGCTTTCAGAACCGCAGTTGATACACACAAGATTACTTATGCAGGAAATTTTGAAGGACACGATGACCAGGATCGAGCCGCTGGTTTGAAAGAAGCAAAAAAGCAGGCACAGGGTCGAATTGATTACTTGCGCGGAGCTAGCTTTACTGAAGAATCAGATGAAATGCAGGATGCTTTAGCACAAGCTCGTGCACTTTATGAATTTGAAACAGGTGTATAAAAATATATGATTCGAGATTTTTTTTCCAGTATAACTGGACGCGGGGTTGAGTCAGAAGTGCCAGCTGTTGAGCCCTTGCCAGAGCTAGATCAAGCCAAGATCGATCAATACCGGGCTGAGTTTGAAGAAGATTTTCAAGATGTCCCAGCAGCAGAAAAAAAGCTTCGAATTGAGGACACTCGACGAAGTTTATCTACTGATCGACAGGATTTGCTTGACGCTGGTCAGAGCGAAGGTGATCCAGCAATAAGAAATTTTGATGCTCAATTAGAAGCCTTGGCTGAGGTTGAGCAGAGCCTTGATTTAGCAGCATAAACAAAAACAAAGATGAAGGAGGTATTGATTTCAACTTGGTTGCCGCGGTCTTATATTCATTTGCGTGAGGCGTATTCCAAGTTGGACCAAGTTAATTTGAAAATAAAAGACGTAACCTTTGAAGAAGGGTTGCGTTTTGTTATCTCTGATTTTTACAAGGGTACTGATGCAGCATTCGTGTTCTATCCAACAGGCTTGATGTCAGTAAGCATGCAGATCGAGAAAGTGAAAGATTTACAGAACCTGGTTGAGACTGTTAAGGAAGTTATAAAAGAAAGTTTGATCAAGAATTGGCATAACGTGACTTACAAGCAGGTCCAAAACAAGGTCATTCCGCTGCGATACTCAGCCATAGTTTTCGAAACTAAGGAAGCCCCTGCCCCATTTGCTGAGGATGTGGAAATTGAAGTCACGGACACAAACCTGTCTGACAAAAGTCAACGTGTGTGGCGTAGTTATCAGATGGCTAAAATTTTGCGTCTGGCTATGGATCATTATATGAATTTGATGGCTGATTATTACGGCCGCGCGGATAAAGTTACTCAGTCTCTTAAGGGTAAGTTTGAACTTTCTGATCTTAAGAAAACGGTTTTTAAAATGGATTTTGTGGAAAAGACTACGGGCGAGGTCATGGCTCGTTTGGCTGATACTCAGGATTGTTTTGGACGAGAACTCGAATATGTTGAGTTGCAGAAGAGCAATGAGTCTGTTTTGGGAAAAGAGCTTAAGCTCAAACCTTTGTTCAAACAGGTGGGCACAGATCTTGAGTATATATCACGTTTATGGGTTCAGATGGATGCGTTTTTAGATAATTTAGATAATGCTTCAGAAGCTCGACTTAGTTATCAGGAAACCGAGGAGTCCCGTCGAGTTGAGTGGTTTTTATCAATCGAAGGTGCCGGTTTTATTGCAACCCTGCTCTTAAGTGTTTTTGTTAGTGAGTTTACTGGAATCAATGCTATTTACCTTGCTCTTGGTTTTGTTTTGAGTTGGTTTGTTATTTATTATGTTTTGACTAGGATGCGGGTGAAATAAAAAAGCAAAACAAAAGACCGGACGTGAGTCCGATTTTTTGTTGAGCCGAAGTTTCCCCTAACAAAGTTGCTCTGCAAAGTCTTCTCCCTTCCGAAGGCTGTTTCCATTTCTGGGCCATGACGCTCAGAGTTACGTTGACTTCAAAGTTGCCTTTGCGATCCCCGTCTCTTTCAACGTTGTATTCCTTCCGAAGATTGGATCTTGGTGTTGCCACCAGTTCCTACTCTCTTGAGCTTCGCTTCGCTAAGAATGCGATCCCCGGCTCATTAATAACGATACCGATTTTAAAAAACCGCGTCAAGCGTTTATTTTGTCATAATCCCCAACGTTTTCCAGTTTTTGTGTATAACCAAAATGACGTCCTTGCGGACGCCACTTTTGAACTTATTTTGTTGCTTCCAGTTTCCGTTGCTCTTCTGCCACGATCATGTCTTTTACTTTCATCATGGTGATGATTGTGCCGCGTTCTTGTTCTCCTAGTTTCGCTTGAATGTATTTAATCGTTTCTTTCATCTTTGGAATAAAGACGTATTCGAGAGCGTTTACTCGACGTCGAATCTTTTCGATTTCTTGCGCGAGTAGTTTAGCT
>CAYZPO010000069.1:0-4760 GCA_964480695.1 uncultured Gammaproteobacteria bacterium
AAAATGAAAACCAGAGGCGGGCGAGTGCCAGCCTCCGGGTTCGTTGGAGGGATGCGAGCGGAGTGTTCGCGAGAGGTAGGTTGAAGGTGCAGTTGGTGTTGGTGATCAGGCCGCTTCGGCCATCCCGCGTTTCTCCGGGGTGAACTCGGAGGCACTGACGATCAGGGCCTTGAGCACTCTGATCATGGCCAGGAACTCGTCCACGACCAGGAATTCACGGTAGCCGTGCAGGCCGCGACCGCCAACGCCCAGGTTGAGCCCGATGACCGCCTTGTAGCCGTCGTTGGTCCGGAGGATGGCGATGTCCGTGCCACCGCGGACGTTGCGGAGGAAGGGGATGACATCGGCGTGGCGATGAGCCTGCTCCACCAGTTCGATCAGCTCCGGGCGCTTCTCGACCGCCATGGCCGGGTTGTCGCACATCGGCTGGTCTTTGAACTCGAGCTCGACCCCGAAGCGTTCGGCCATCTGCTTGGCCAGCTCATGGATCTTCTCGGTCATGGCCGCTGACTCTTCGGTGTCGAAGCTGCGCGGGGCCAGGACCATCGACGCCTTGCGGGCGCTCATGGGGTGGTACAGCGGGTCGAACTCGGTGTCCGGCTCCGGACCCCAGGCCAGACCCAGCTGCCAGGTCTGATCCATCTTACGCATGGTCCAGAGTGCGGCGTAGTGGGCTGGGTGGAGCTTGTCAGCGTCCACTCCAGGATGGGCGTCCTCGCCGGAGAACTCCAGAGTGACCGGCGTTTCACTATCTTCCCAGCTGACTTCGACCTTGGCGCCGAAGGACTTGGCCATCTGTTCAGCCAGAGCCTTCAGGGTCTGAGCTTCGGTCTCGAACTGGTCCTCCGGGAAATCGTGACCCAGGAGGGTCATGTTGGCTTCGCTGGCGCCGAAGGGAGTCGATGAGTCGCCGGAGCGCTTCTCGTCCAGGTCACCCATACCCATTCCGACGTAGTAGAAGGCCTCATCGCCTGAGGTTTCCATGGGGGTGGGCTCGCCCATCAAGGCAGTACCCAGGGCCATGGCCGCGGCGTGTGCCGGGTGTTCATCATCACCGGTGAAGATGGCGCTGACTCGGTTGCAGATCAGGCCACCGACGTCCACGGCGCCGGCCCTGGTGCTGTCGAGGGTGATCAGGTAGTCGCAGGCCTGGATGACGCCATCGGGCAGGTAGTCGGTGTCCAGTTCGCCCAGCTCCTCGTCCACACAGAGCCAGAGGGTGATCGGGCCGTGTGGGATGTTGTTGGCCAACATCCACTTGATGGCCTCGATGAGGATGACCAGGCCGGCCTTGTCATCGCTGCCGAGTAAGGTCTTCTTGGGACCGCCTGCGGCAATGATCTGCTGTCCGGGCTTGAGCCCCTCGAAGTCCTCGCTGGGGATGACCTGTCCGCTGGGCAGGGTCAGGCTCTGACCTTCCGACGGGACGTAGTAGTACTGCGGCTTGACGTTCTCGGCGTTGGTGCCATGGAAGGAGTCCATGTGCGCCGCGAACACCGGGTGGAACCGGTCCTCGTAGTCTGGGGTGGCCGGGATCTGAGCCAGGATGGACTTGTCCTCGAGTTGCCGAATCCATCCTTGCTTGAGACCGATGTGGATCAGGTCCTCGACGAGCAGCTTGCTCAGGATGTCCTGGCCAGGGCTGGACGGAATGCGGGCGCGCGTCTGCCCGGGTGGTGGATGTACGCTGCGGGTGTTGATGTCGACGTATTTACCGAAACGTCGAATTGGACCACGAACTCTTCCATCTGTTGCGAGATGCATCTTGTTGCCTCCTCCCCCTAAACTGGGGCGTGGTTGATGTGCTTGTGATCGCGTAGATCGCCCGTATCTAATCAGGAAAAGTCGGAAAAGTCAAGGTTGACGAAATCGTAATTGAGAACTATGATGCCAGCATCTCGACCCCATCAGAGATGGGTAAGAAGAACTGACAACTGATAACTGACTACTTCTATGAACCTCCAAGACTTTCAAGACCAGATTAAACAAGGAATCCCTAAGATCCTCCCATCCATGCCTGAGGAGGCTCAAGGGATTAATCATGTGCCAAAGCGGCCAGATGTTTTGTCTGAGACAGAACGCGAGTTGGCTGTTAAGAATGCTCTTCGATACTTTCCGACCGAGTGGCATGCGGAGCTAGCGCCAGAATTTGCTGAGGAGCTTAAGACAGACGGCCGAATTTATATGCGCCGCTTCCGTCCGCATTACGACATGTACGCTCGACCGATCAATGAGTATCCAGCGGAATGTCAGCAAGCGGCAGCGATCATGCACATGATTCAGAACAATTTGAACCCGGCTGTGGCTCAGCATCCTTATGAGCTGGTCACTTACGGCGGCAACGGCACTGTGTTCCAGAATTGGGCACAGTATTTGTTAACCATGAAATATTTATCCGAGATGACAGATAAGCAAACGCTGGTGATGTATTCTGGTCATCCGCTCGGACTGTTCCCGTCGCATACAGATGCGCCACGGGTGATCGTGACTAACGGCATGGTAGTACCAAACTATTCTGGTCGTGATGATTACGATCGTATGTCTGCGCTCGGAGTTACTTCCTATGGTCAGATGACCGCTGGCAGTTACATGTACATTGGCCCGCAGGGGATTGTGCATGGTACAGCGATTACGCTGTTGAATGCAGGTCGCAAGTATCTTGGGCTTGAGCCAGGGCAAGGGCTTGAGGGAAAAGTTTATGTAACGTCAGGACTCGGGGGCATGAGTGGAGCTCAGGCTAAAGCTGCTGTTATTGCTGGTGCTGTGGGCGTGATTGCGGAGATTAATCCTAAGGCTTTGAAAAAACGACACGAGCAAGGTTGGCTGGATGAATACGAAGAGGATCTAGATAAGCTTGTGGCACGGATTCGTGAAGCAGTAGAGCAGAAGCGTGGCGTGTCCATCGGATATTTAGGAAACATCGTTGATCTGTGGGAGAAGTTAGCTGAAGAAGACATTAAGATTGATTTGGGAAGTGATCAGACCTCGTTGCACATTCCGTTTACTGGTGGTTACTATCCAGCTGGTCTGACTTATGATGAAGCGAGTAAGATGATGACTGAAGATCCAGAAGAGTTTAAAAAGAAAGTCTATGAATCTTTGCGACGGCAGACAGCAGCGATTAACAAGGTTGTAGCTCGCGGGATGAATTTCTGGGATTACGGCAACGTTTATTTGCTTGAAGCCTCTCGTGCTAACGCTCCAGGAATCGTGAAAGACGACGGCACGTTTACGTACCCGTCTTATGTTGAAGACATCATGGGTCCAATGTGTTTTGATTATGGGTTCGGACCTTTCCGCTGGGTATGTACTTCTGGCAAGTCTGAGGATTTGGCTAAGACAGACAAAATGGCAGCTGAGATTTTGGAAGATATGGCTGCTGGTGCCTCGAGTGAGAACAAACAGCAGTTGTTGGACAATGCCCGTTGGATTCGTGAGGCTGCGCAGAATGAACTGGTCGTAGGATCTCAAGCCCGCATCATGTACTCCGACCGCTCAGCTCGTATCCGTGTCGCCCTAGCCTTTAACGATGCAGTAACTCGCGGTGACGTGACGGCACCGATCGTTCTTGGACGTGATCATCATGATGTAGGTGGAACTGACTCACCGTATCGCGAAACAGCAGACATCCGTGACGGATCTATGTTCTGTGCCGACATGTCAGTTCAGAATTTTGTTGGCGACGCTTTCCGCGGAGCCACTTGGGTCTCGTTGCACAACGGTGGGGGAGTTGGCTGGGGTGAAGTTACTAACGGCGGTTTTGGTATGGTCCTGGACGGATCTGATGACGCAGCTCGCCGCGCCCAAGCCATGTTGTCCTGGGACGTTTCTAACGGCCTAGCTCGCCGCGCTTGGGCAGGGAACACTGGCGCTCAATGGGCCATAGACCAAGCCATGCAAGCTGAGCCAGAAATTAATGTTACTTTAGCGAATCAAACCAAGGACTCGATCGTTTCGGATGCGGTGAGCCAAGCTTTCAAATAAAATAACACCTGAAAAGGTGTCTAAAATAAGGGAGGGTACGCCGCAGCAGCTCAGGTCGAGCCGCTGCGGCGCTGTGTTTGTGGAGGGTCAGACAGAGCGGTCATCGTCGACGTTGCGTTCGCCAACGTGGTTGTGTTCCATCTCGGCCCTGAAACGGTCGTAGTCGAGGCGGTCGTCCTCATTGTCCCAGGCCTTGGCCAGGGCGACCATGCACTTGACCTCTAGGGTTGTCCCGGTCGTGTCCGCTCCAGAGATAGCTCCGCCGCCACCTTCTTCGGTAGAAACAGCCTTGGCCCCGGATGCGTACGGGCTATCAACGACTCCGTCCATCATCGGGCTGCCCAGAACCACGGGGTACCGCCTATCGTAGAGTTCACGTAGGCAGTCTACGTGATGTTGCTCGAGCTCGATTACTCCTTCGTCGCGAACGTTGCCAGCGCCGTATGTGATCAATAGGAGTGCGCTGCAGGTGGGATCCTCGGCATCGTGCAGGATCGACTCCGACGGCGTAGCCGGGCTGATCTTGACCACCTTGATTCCTTCACGGAAGATCGGGTGGAATTTCAGATTGCCACTGTTGACCAGTGGGTTCCGACGTGGGGCATGTGGATACAACTTGACTCTACCCTCGAAGTGCCCGATATTGTGTTCCGGCGGTGCGGTAAAGGCATCGAAACGCGTATCTCGTATCTTGTGGACGTGCAAACCATGAAGAAGCAGATCCGCGAAAGCCAGGTGGCATCCGCTGATGTCGCCGGCAGCAGCGGAGATGCTGA
>CAYZPO010000070.1:0-4585 GCA_964480695.1 uncultured Gammaproteobacteria bacterium
ACCATTGGTCGCCGCTCTGTTTTCTTAAACAGGAGCGTACCAATATCATTTCGAATACGTTTGCGAATGTAGTCAGTATCAGCCTGTGAGGATGGATCTCGGTCAGTAACAATCTTTCTTGCGCGTTTTCGTACTGCTTCAATCAATGCTTTGTTTTCTTTCATATATACAAATCCTCGACTAATAATATCTGGGCTGCCGTGCAATTTACCGGTCTTCTTTTCAACCTGAACGATACAAACAACCATACCGTCTTCAGCCAGAAGCTGTCGGTCTCGAAGAACAACCTGTGAGACATCGCCAACGCCTAGTCCATCAACAAAAACATAGTCAGTCGGAATCTTTTCTTGGGTTAGCTTACCTTCACCCTTCTTAAACTCCATAACCTGTCCGTTGTCTGGAATAAAAATGTTTTTGTCTTCTCTGTAACCTAAAGATTCAGCAATCTTGGCATTAGCGACCAGCAGGTAGGTATTACCCTCGATCGGTACATAGTATTTTGGTTGTATCAACGAGATCATCAATTTAACGTCTTCAGCTTTGGCGTGTCCGCCAGCATGAATATCCAACATCTTGAAATCAATCGTGTTAACACGATGGCGAGCCAGAGTATCACGCAAACGCTCCACTGATTTTTCGTTACCAGGGACAACTGAACTAGAGAAGATAACAGTATCACCGGCCATCAGTCGAATTGAACGATGTTCATTGTTGGCGATTCGCATCAAAGCTGCACGGCGTTCACCCTGGGCTCCAGTACAGACCAACATAACTTTATGCTTTGGATACTTATCCATCTGCTCCGGGGTGATGATAGTGCTTTGCTGGAATTTTAGATATCCAAGCTGTTTAGCAATTTCAACGTTAGTTTTCATGGAATAACCATCAACAGCAACTTTACGGCCATGCTTTTCAGCGATTTCAATGATTTGTTTGACACGTGAAAGCTGTGAAGAAAATGTTCCAAGAATGATTCGTCCTTTAACACTTTTTATCAGTTGATCTAAGTTTTCTCCAATTTCTTTTTCAGAGATCTGATGTCCTGGTTTGTTAGTACTAGTTGAGTCACCAAGGAGAGCCATGACGCCCTCGTTTCCAACCTTGGCAATCTTTCCTAGATCAGCTGGAGCAGTTCCAGATGGATGAAAGTCAAACTTCCAATCACCAGTATGAACAATCCGTCCTTCAGGTGTATCAATGATTATTCCAACAGCATCAGGAATACTATGATTCAAGTGCAGGAAAGAAATCTTAAACTTTCCAAGCTGAAGTGTCTGGTCAATCTTGACCTGTTTTACATCAACGGAACGACCCTGGAAATCCTCCTGTTTCTTTTTAATCATGGCAGCTGCCATTGGCAGTGCATAGACAGGTGGGCTTCCAATTTCAGGCACGACATGATGGACGCCACCAATGTGATCAAGGTGTCCATGGGTGATAATTACTCCACGAATGTTGCTTTCCTTTCCTTTAACATACGACATGTTAGGAATAACGTAATCAATTCCTGGCATGTTTTCTTCAGGAAACTGAAGCCCCATATCAATAAAGATAATATCATTGCCGTATTCAAGCATGGTGCAGTTTCGTCCGACTTCTTCGTTGCCACCAACAATGGCGATGCGGAGCTTGCCTTTCGGAGCTGTCTTGGTGAATTTATTCTTACGTCGAGTAGAATGCTTAGCCTGCTGGGGACGTTGAGTCTGTTTTTGTTTATTAGTTGTACGCTTAGGACCACGAGAAAACTTGCGGCGAGCTGGTTTAGCTTTGCCTTTTGGTTTCTGTGCATCCGTACGCGGTTTACGTTTTGTTACCATAAAAAATTCTAAGTATTTTTAATTGTGATTTATGAGTTTCGAAACACATAGTTTCGAAGAGGACAACGAAGGGTCTGGGCCTATCTTTGAGATAGAATCAAACCTTTCGGGACCAGCTCAGCTGGTCTATCACCTCGCTCATCTCGGAAGTGCAGCCAAAGCTCAGCTTTGGCTTGTCTGGAAATACCGAGCTGAGCTCGGTGGTGCGGACGGAGGGACTCGAACCCTCACAAGATTGCTCTCACTGGCTCCTGAAGCCAGCGCGTCTACCAATTCCGCCACGTCCGCGGGATAAGACTAAAACACAAAAAACTATTATTCGTGCCTATCTTTGATTGTTTTGGGGTTCAACTTTCCCAAAGAGAGACTTGAAGAGATACCACTATATCACTCTTCGCTCTCGCTGTCAAGGGCTTCGTCCTGAGATGGCCCATAAACCACTGACTCCAACTCTTCTTCGGTTATTTGTTCCTCAACCTGTTCTTCAGTTCCTAAGTTCTCTAGTTCCTCAGTTTCTTCTTCTGCCCACTGCAATCTCATTTTAGTTTTGGTATACCACTCATGAATCCGTGAAAAGCGATCTGCAGGAATGGTAATTGAATCAATTGAAACATTGTCAATCTTAGAAGCAATGGCATAGCGATAGGTCGGCTGATACAAGAAAATAGCGGGAAGATCTTCAGCAAGCATGTCCTGGAACTCAATATACTTAGCTGCTCGTTCAGCCGGATCAGTCACGGTCCGTGCTTCTTCCAACAGTTCATCGGCCTTGCGATTAGCATACATCGACAGGTTCAATCCAGTATCTGAGGCCTGAGATGAGTGCCAGAATGGATACGGATCAGGATCGATCCCACTCAGCTCCCCAGTCAAGAACATTTCATAATTATGCCCACTCAAAACCATGGCTTGTAAATCCATTACTGGAACTACCCGGATCTCCAAGGTTGCCCCCACGGCAGCCCACTGTTCTTTAATAATCTCAGCTGCGTTAATAAACTCAGCCTGATCTAACACAGTCATAGTGAAAACCAACTCTTCCTGTCCTTCCAGTAAACTCATGGCAGCCTCAGGATCATATTCTTGTTGAGCAATGTTCTCATGATATCCAAGCTGGTCTGGCAAGATTGGGCCGTGAATCACCTGACCAAAACCATCCAAAACATCAGCCACAATCCGATCCTTATCAATCGCCTGAGCCAAAGCTTGACGAACATCATCATCAGCCAGCAACTCGTTCCTTTCTTCGTTAAAGAAAATTGCCGTGACCTGTGGCAAAGCCGGACGCAAGATCTCAACCCCTCGGATCTTTTCTACTTCAGCTACTAAATCAGCTGGCACAAAAGCCAAGCCTTCGACATTCTTGTTTTTCAAAGCGTCAACTGCGGTCAGATTGTCAGAATAAAACTTAAAGGTCAGTTCTTCCAAATATGATGTGCCGCCATAATACTCTGGATTGCGTTCTAAAGTATAAGATCTGATGTTGCCTTTTTTGTCTTTGGTAAATTTAGAAAACTCATATGGACCGCTACCTACCGGAGTTAAGTTGATCTCAGTCAGCGTAGCCCGAATCGGAGCGATCTCTTCCCACACATGAGAAGGAATAACCCCTACAGTCAACGTAGACAGGAACGGACCAAAAGGTTCTGGCAAAATAAACTGGACAGTTTTATCTCCGGCCTGAACCACACTTACACCTTGGAAAGTTACAGCCAGCGGACTTTTGTAATCAGGATTCTGAATGCTCTGAATAGTGAAAACAACATCACTGGCCCGCACTGGTTCCCCATCATGCCAGTAAGCATCATCTCGAATGTTAATCGTGTAAACGGTTTGATCTTCAGAAATCTCGTAAGAAGAAGCCAGGTCAGGAACAAAACCAGAAACAGAATCATATTTGAACAAGCCACTGTAAACTAGTCGCGTTAGGTCAGCATCAACATCACTAGCTGAAGCGTATAAAGGATTAATAAACTGTGGCTCTCCGATCAGACCTTCAGTATACGTTCCACCTACAGCCGGAACTTCACTTCGGTGAGTAATGATAAACCAGCCAGCCAGCCAGACTAAAGAAACTGCAAACAAGATCAAAGCGATCAAAGCAGCGGTCTTTTCACCCTTACTCAAAACCCGTGGCGCTTCTACCCATTGCCGCAAAGTTGGCCAGGTGCGCTGACGAGTAACTTTCAAAACCTGAAGTTCGGTCAGGTCTTTTCCCTTACCTTGATTAAGATTAGATTTTAGTTGAGCTAGCTTCTGACGAAGCCGCTCAAAGGATATGTTTGGCTTCACAGATTAAAGCACAACGTTGGCCAGAGCCACCAAGAAGAACAGGACCGCAATCACGATCGTGGCCTGGAAAAGGCGTTTTTCAATGCCGCGCTTAGTTAAATAAACGTTGCTGTCTCCTCCAAAAACTCCGCCCATGCCTGAGCCACGAGCCTGAAGAAGAATAGCCACGATTAAGAGTACGGCAAGAATAATTTGAGCAATGTTGAGAATAGTATCTAGCATATTGAGTCTAATTCAAGTCATGAGGATTCTAGAACAGTTAAAGGTTTCTGTCAATCCTATATACATGATATACTTATTTAAGAAGAAAAGCGAGTTTATGGAGGAAATCTCTGAAACCCCTCAACCAAAAAAGAAACATTTATTCGCCACGATAGTGATCATAATTGTTTTTATCCTTTTAGGAGCGTTTATTCTGCGCGTCTTATTTTTATATAACAAAAATGCAAAGTCAATCAATGCTCTATTCTGCTTTC
>CAYZPO010000071.1:0-4418 GCA_964480695.1 uncultured Gammaproteobacteria bacterium
ATCATGCCAGTAAAGTCACCGATCAAAAAGATAATCTTATGCCCTAGCTCCTGGAACTGACGCAACTTCAACATGGTGATCCCATGTCCAATATGCAGTGTCGGGGCCGTTGGATCGTATCCGACATACAAAGACAGTTGTTCTCCAGACTCAAGGCGCTTTTTTAAAAATTTAGGATCAGGATAGACGTTCTCAACTCCACGAGTTAAGAGCTCTTCAATTTTGTCTTTGTCAGTTGAAACAGCCATAGATTTATTTTTTAGTGTGGACATCGATTTGTGGGAAAGGAATCTCGATGCTTTCTTTATCAAAACGTTTTTTGATTGCGCGCATCACGTCGCTAATCAGTTTGCCGCGGTCAGCATACTCGCCAGCTCGGAGGACAACCTTACAGTCAATAGCTGAGTCTCCAAATTCACTGACTCGGAAAACTGGTTCATAGTCTTCAACCCCCAGCTCTTTCATCACGCGAGCTGACTCTTCAAGCGCGGCTTTTTCAACCTTGTCTAAATCAGCGTTGTAAGAGACTCCAAATGGGACAACCGCTCCAGTGCGAGCTTTTGGAAGATAATAGTTAGTAATCGTCATCTTAGCAAGTTGGCTGTTCGGAATGACAATTGTATTTTCAGCAAAGGTTTCTAGTCGAACTGAACGCCAGCTAATGTCTTCAACAAATCCTTCAGTACCGTCAGATAAACGAACATAGTCTCCGATACGTAGCGGCTGGTCAACCGCGATATACAGGGCAGAGAAGATACCAGACAAAATGTCTTGCAAGCCAAGAGCAAGAGCTACACCAACAATTCCTAAACCAGCTAGTAAAGGACCGATCTCAACTCCGAAACGTTGTAAGATCAACATTAGGACAATCAACCAAATGCCCATGGCTGACAGACTGTCGATAAATGAAAAAATGGTTTGACTTGATTTTCCGGTCTTGCTCCCAAGCTCGTCGGTATACCATTTGGAAACCGCACGCTCGATCCGTTGTACAGCAATTCCGCCCCAAACAAACCCGATCACTACGTATAGGTCGCTCAACAAATAAGATCCGAGACTAGCCTCTGGCCATAAATAATAGATGGCGTACAGGACACCAGCGATAATAATACCCAGACGAACCATGCGAGCCACAGCTTTGATCATGTAATCATCAAGTTTAGTTTTGGACCGGCTAGTAAATTTTCTGACCAGACGCAAGAGCCAGGCTACGAGCTGCGCTCCGACCACGGTTCCGACCACGATCAGTCCAGCCACGATGTAGGGGTTTGATAATTCCATACTATAAAGATTCTAATTGATTTTTGATTCGAGTAACTTTTTCTTCAGCCTCGACTTTCTTGTTTTTCATATCGCTGACCAACTTCTCCGGTGCTTTGTTTAAAAAGCCTTTGTTAGCAAGTTTTTTCTCAAGACCAGCAAGATATCGCTCAGCACCCTCGAGTTCTTTAGTTAGGCGAGCTTTTTCTTTATCTATATCTATAATATCAGCTAATGGCAAATAAATCTGTACTGAGCCAGCAATGGCTGAAACAGCGCCTTCAGGCTTGTCGAGTTTAGTCTCAATATGAATCGGGGTGACGCGAGCTAACGTTCGAATGATTTCCATCTGCTCAGTCAGAAACTCGTTATCTTTTTTACTCACCAGATAGACCGGGATTTTCTGAGCAGGTTCGACGCGATATTCGGCTCGGAGATTGCGGATCGCGCCCACGACCTCACGCAATAGCTCGAACTTACTCTCTGCTTCCTTGTCTGATTTGCCTTCAACCTCTGGCCAAGCGTGCATCATCATGAAATCCTTCTCAGCCATCTCTGATGGCGTCTGACCTTCAGACCGGATCAGAGATCCGTTAGAAGACTTCGGGAACATCTTCCAGATTTCCTCAGTCACGAACGGCATGAATGGGTGCCAAAGAGTAAGTAGTCGCTCGAGCATATACAACAGGATTCGATCAGTGCTCACTTTAGTTGCTTCATCTTTGCGTTGGATCTTGGCGATCTCCAAGTACCAGTCTGCGAATTCATTCCAGGTAAAGTCTCGCAACAGTTCCCCGGCCTGAGAAAATTCGTACTTGTCGAGCTTGGCTGTGACCTCTTCGACAACTTGCGAGAAGCGACTCATGATCCAGCGGTCGGCAAGAGTGACCGCGTCGGGACTGACGCCCGTAAGGACGTTATCTTTTGATGTAACGTCCTGACGGACGTCACTCCCTACTGACGTCAAAACAAAGCGCGAAATATTCCAAAGTTTGTTAGTGAAGTTGCGCCCGCTTTCTAGTTTCTCTGTATAAAAACGAGAATCATTTCCAGGGGAAACTCCGAGCAACAAACTAATACGCAGTGCGTCTGCTCCGTAAGTCTGAACCACTTCGATCGGATCAATTCCATTGCCTGCAGATTTAGAAAATTTTTGTCCATCCTTGTCGCGCAGCATGCCATGAATGTAAACATCCTTGAACGGAATTTCTTCCAGAGCATATGTACTCATCAAAACCATGCGCATCAGCCACAGATAAAGAATCTCGTATCCCATCTGCATCCAGGTTGTTGGGTGAAAGGTTTTTACATCACTGTTTTCGTTAGGCCAGCCAAGAGTAGAGAAGGTCCATGACCCAGAACTAAACCATGTATCAAGTGTGTCGGGATCTTGCTCCCAGCCCTCACCTTCTGGAGCCTCAGTCCCAACATGGATTTCATCTCCTTTGTACCAAACAGGAATACGATGACCCCACCATAGTTGGCGAGACAAACACCAGTCGCGCAGGTTGTCGACGCGATCCATGTAAAGTTTAGTAAATCGTTCTGGAGTAATGGTTACCTTTTGTGACTTGTCATCTCCGAGTCCGGTGGTTAAAGCTTCTCGCATCAGGTCACGCAAAGTCTTTCCACGAGCCGGAATCTCTTTGTTCATGTCTAGCCACCATTGAGTCATGGGGATGGCTTCGATCACATCTCCATAGCGATCCGAGGTTCCTACGCTCTGAGTGATTTCTTCTTGTCCTTCCAAAAGCCCTTGCTGATCTAGCCAGGCAACGAATTTTTCTCGAGCCTCTTCAACTCCTAGTCCAGCGTACTTGCCAGTCTCAGCAGTCATCTTTCCGTCTTGGCCAATAACCTGAATAATTTCAATTGGATCTTGCTTAGCTTTTTGATTTTCATACATGGCAAAATCAACCTGAGCGTGAGCCGGAGTAACTCCTAAAGCTCCGGTACCGAATTCAGGATCAACTTCCTCATCAGCAATAACCTTGATCTCAAGCGGTTTGACTGCCCCTACATCAACAGTAAAAGTTTGTCCAATATATTCTTTGTAGCGCTTGTCTTTTGGATGAACTGCTACAGCCGTGTCACCGAGCTTGGTTTCTGGACGAGTCGAGGCAATAGTGATCGGAAAATCTTTGGAATATTTAAAAGTATAAAGAGTCGCTTGGCGCTCGACATGAATGATTTCATCATCTGAGCTAGTAGACTGTCCTTTGACTGACCAATTAACTACACGATAGCCGCGGTAAATCAAACCGTCGTTATACATACGGACAAACAGTTCTTTCACAGCCGTATTTCGTTCTTCATCAAAAGTGTACGCTAAACGTGACCAATCACAACTAGTGCCCAGCTTTTTGATCTGAGATAAAATAGTCGATTTTGATCCTTCAGCAAACTCTCTAATTTTGGCTACAAGCTTTTCGCGCCCTAACTCTTCTCGAGGGTTTTTCATTCCCTCATCTATTAACATTTTTTCTACTTTGGCCTGAGTAGCGATAGCTGCGTGGTCAGTGCCTGGTAACAACAAGGCTTTTTTACCTTTCAACCGCTGATAGCGAATCATAGTGTCCATCATGGAGTTTTCCAAAGCATGACCAAGGTGAAGAATGCCAGTCACGTTTGGTGGTGGCATGGAAATCGAAAATGGCTCCCCCTTAATATTGTCCGGATTAAAAAGACCGCTTTTTTCCCAAGCGGAATAGATCTCATCCTCTACTTTTTGTGGCTCATAAGCCTTAGGTATCTCAAGCTTCATAACACGACTCAGTTTAGCTTAAATTAACCCCAATGGCAAGAGGGGGTTGACCTATTCCTCTCTTTGATATAAGGTAACTCCTTCCCCATGCTTGGTAGAGAGGAGAGAGAGAAATTACCTAAGACTTTGCCGACATGGCTCTTAACGAAAAACAACAGATTTTTGAAGCTATTAAGCGGGCTCAACAGCCCCTTATTGTGGTTCCAACTGGTACTGGTGCTGACGGGTATGCTTCTGCTATTGGAATGGGAAATGTTCTACGAAAGCTTGATAAACCAGTAGAGATCGTGGCTGCTGAAGGGCCTGCCCCTAAACAGCTGCGTTTTTTGGATGGGCATGATCAGGTGCGGCCGGATTTGGGTGGGGTAGAGAAACTGACTTTGAAGTTGAACGT
>CAYZPO010000072.1:0-4330 GCA_964480695.1 uncultured Gammaproteobacteria bacterium
TGGTAAGCGAGTTAATTTTGTTGAAGTAAAGAAAATTTAGGGGGTATGTCAAAATATATTCTTGAGTTCACTAAGGCTCGGGCCAAGGACGTTAAGCGAGTTGGTGGAAAGAACGCTTCGCTAGGCGAGATGGTCAACAAGTTGAGCAAGAAGGGTATTCAGCTTCCTCCTGGATTTGCGGTAACTGCAACCGCGTTCCAGGATTTTTTGAAATTGAATAAAATTGATCGCGAGGTGTGGCGTCGGGTTGAGGCGATCGATGTGACTAATACTAGTGAACTGGCTCGCGAGGGTAAAGTAATTCGTGATTTGATTTTGTCGAACCCTGTGCCAGAGAAGATGCGAGCTGAAATCGTGGAGGCGTATAGGAGCTTGTCGAAACAGATCAAAGTCAAAAATATCAACGTTGCCGTGCGCAGTTCTGCTACAGCAGAGGATCTACCCAGTGCCTCGTTTGCTGGGCAGCATGATTCGTATTTGAACATTCACGGAGCTGGTCATGTAGTTGATGCAGTACGTCAATGTTTTGCCTCGCTGTTCACTGATCGCGCTATTTCGTATCGCGTTAACCACAAATTCAAACATCGTCAGGTTTCAATGTCAGCCGGAGTGCAGATGATGGTTCGTTCAGACCGGGCAGCTGCTGGAACTATGTTTACCATCGACACAGAGTCTGGATTCACGGACGTTGTCTCGATCGACTCGTCCTGGGGTTATGGTGAAGCTGTTGTTCAGGGTCTAGTTGTGCCAGATCATTTTGTTGTTTTTAAGAAGGGTCTGGACAAGTATCGTCCGATTTTGGAGCGTAAGCTTGGAACAAAGAAATGGAAGATGATAGCGAAGTCTGATGTTGGAAGTAAACGAGTTCGTGCCACTGCGAGCGAGCAGACCAAGTTTTCGATCTCTGATAACGAAGTTCTTCAGTTGGCTAAGTGGGCTATCCAGATCGAAAAGACCTATAAGTTGCCAATGGATATTGAGTGGGCTAAAGACTCTGGGACTAAGAAGCTGTATATCGTTCAGGCACGCCCTGAGACCGTGGAAGCGCGTAAAAACACTGAGATAGTGGAACGGTACCGTTTAGAGCGTACAGGGCGAATTTTGGCCCGTGGGACAGCTATTGGCTCTAAGATAGGGTCTGGCAAAGCTCATCTGATTACTTCGCCAAAACAACTTAGCAAGTTCAAGCCAGGTGAGGTTCTAGTGACTAAAATGACAGACCCTGCTTGGGAGCCGATTATGAAGAAAGCAGCAGCGATCGTGACTGATCACGGAGGTCGCACGTCGCATGCAGCGATCGTGTCACGTGAGCTCGGAGTCCCGGCCATTGTTGGAGCAGGGAATGCAACGAAGGTGATCAAGAATGGTGCTCAGGTAACTGTGAGTTGTGGCGAAGGTGAAGAGGGTCATATCTATGCCGGTGTTCTTCCATATCGTGTTCGTCGGACTAACGTGAGCAAGATCAAAAAACCACCAGTGCAGGTGATGATGAATCTGGGAGATCCTGGTCAGGCTTTTGATCTATCACATATTCCGAACGATGGAGTTGGTCTAGCTCGCGAGGAGTTTATCGTGGCCAATATGATCGGAGTGCATCCAATGGCTTTAGTAAAATTCCAAAAACTCAAAGACCAAAAAACAAAAAAGCAGATTGAGAAACTGTTGGTTGGATACGATAAGCCGACTGATCTGTTTGTTGAGCGGTTGGCCAGTGGGATTGCTAAAATCGCGGCAGCGTTTTATCCAAACGACGTCATTGTTCGTTTCTCAGATTTCAAAACCAACGAGTACGCGTCGCTCATTGGCGGTGAATTGTTTGAACCAAAAGAAGAGAATCCGATGTTAGGTTGGCGTGGTGCTTCTCGTTACTACGATCCAGAATTTGAACCAGCGTTCTTGCTAGAGTGTGAGGCGTTCCGTCGCGTGCGTGATGACATGGGTCTGACCAATGTTGTTCCAATGGTTCCGTTCTGTCGTACGGTTGGTGAAGGTAAGAAGGTTTTCAAAACAATGGCTAAAGGCGGTCTGCGAAAAGGAAAGAATGGACTGCGAGTTTATGTCATGATCGAGATTCCATCGAACGTGATCTTGGCTGACCAGTTCGCTGAGATTTTTGATGGCTTTAGTATTGGTTCAAATGATCTAACTCAGTTGACACTCGGAGTTGATCGCGACACAACTAAACTGCATACGCTCTCGGATGAACGAAACGAGGCTGTTGTTACACTTGTAAAAGAAGTAATCAAAAAAGCCCGCCAGAGCGGGACTAAGATTGGTATCTGCGGTCAGGCACCGTCAGACTACCCAGAATTCGCAGCCATGCTCATCAAAGCCGGCATTGATTCGATATCATTGAATCCAGATTCAGTACTGCCGACTCGGCTGGCACTATCGAAAAAGTCTTCTTAGCCATCTCTGATGGCGTTGAGAAGGGAATGACAAACTTTAGTTTGTCATGTAGGGAGTGACACCCGTCAGGGTGTTACTTTGATATCAAAATAACGTCCTTACGGACGTCACTCCCAACACAGAACAAAATGGAATGCTAAAGCCCTAGGATTTCTCTAGCCTTTCTTAGGTATTGAAAGTCGCGTTCATTTATCGCCTGACCGTAAGGGTCTTCTGTTCGAGATCGTTCAAATAGTCTAAAGGCCTCGTCAAAGTCGACCCAAAGAAGTTGGAAGTTGTTGCTTTTTTCCCAGTCATCAAAGCTGGGATTTTTGTGTTCATCTGTTTTTCGAGCTAGAAAACAAACTGAGTGATGGATCAAGTTGTTGTAGTCAGGTCCGGGATCCACGAATTTTTGTTCACCGAGATCCTGGACGATCTTGATCTCACTCCCTGCTTCTTCCATGGCTTCGCGTCGAACCGCCTGGTCCACTGTTTCACCTTCTTCAATCCCGCCGCCAGGAATCTTAAAATATTCTCCGTTGCGGACGTCGATAATCGCGACCCTATTTTTATCATCGACAATAACTGCTCGGGCAGCTTTTTTATATTTAGACTGCTCAGTCATATTTTATTGGAAAACGCTCAGAAGAGTGTGAAAAACAAGAAGCCCAAAAGATGAGAAGCAAACAAGTTGGAGATCATGATAGCCGCACTTAGTGCGATTGATTGATCGCCAAGCACCAGCTCCGAGTCCATAAACTAGAAAGGCAACTACGAACCAACCTACATAGTTCAGAGTCGGAACGCCCAGGATCGGTCCGGATTCAGCCCAGGTCCAGGAGTACCAGACATGCATAGCCATGTATTCGGTTGGCAGATCAAAGATCACGGCAAACAGGGCAGCTAGACCAAAAAGTCGCAACGGCTTAACGCGTTTACTGAATCCAAGAACTAGCCGAGCGGCCATGAAAGCAGTGGTTGTGGCAATGAACCAGGACGGAGCGATCAAAACCGGGACGTCCCATAGTTTGTATCCCATGAAGTCGCCATATGAGTATTCGCTGAAAAAGGTCATGCCATGAACCCCGAGTAGTTCTAACAGGAATCCGATTACACTGGCTAGGATCAAAAGATATAATGCCTTGATCCAGCCAAGTTGTTCTTTAAGAAACCAAAAGATGACCACAGCGGTTAGAGCAGTAGCAAAAACAAAAAGTTCCTGACGCATGATCAGTTCTGGATTAACTACAAACAAAAAAGCACCGACAAGGGTCAGGGCAGCAAAGATGATCGAAACGAATGAGTATTTCATACGTTCGATATTATATCATATCTCCTTATAAAAAGGCCGAGACCCTGTCCGAGTGGAACAGGGTCTGGAGTGACCTTGGGTGTCCGCGAGTGTGCGAACAGGTCAGAAAGTGCGGTGGATCAGCGTCAGCTCGGATGAGCCTGCTTCGGCAAGAGCGATCAGCGGGTAGCGCTGGGTTCAGTGGAGCGGGGTCTAGCTGGGGGCGCTGACCGGATAGGCCCGTCCGTGGAGCTTCCGGTCGGTCACACGCATCCTCGCCTTGGCCGCGTTGTTGAGCTTCCTGGCAGCCTTGGCACGGCAGTCCTTGTCCGGACCCTCTCCCGGTCTTCCACAGACCTGGATATCCGTCCGAGTCCCGAGCACTCTGATCGTGCTCGGTACCAGGGTGTACCCTCTGCCTCCGCATCCTTCACAGCATCCTTGCGGCATCTTCTTCCATCTCCCCTCGTTAATTGCTAGCGGTTAGTCGTTTTCGATATACACCACCGTGGTGCCCCAGTCAGTTTTGCCAGCAATTTCGATGAAGGGAGGATAACATAATGGTAAAAACGTGTCAATAGGGCCAATTATTAACCTAAGAGGCTTGCTTAAATGTGGATATTTTGATATCCTTTTCCCGTTTTCAAT
>CAYZPO010000073.1:0-4223 GCA_964480695.1 uncultured Gammaproteobacteria bacterium
CATTCCAGCTAGGAAACTAATCACTCCAAACATCAGGATAATCACCGCAAAAAGAAAATTAGCTGTAAACAGGGCATAAATAATTAAGGCCACAGAAACAACAGAAACAACAACGTACCACCTAAAAGAACGGTGGTGACGATGATGCTCATCCACCGACCAGCTAATCAAGGTATTTTCAGGATTATTAGCCATACTGACCCTATTATACTTGATTTTTTTGTTTAGATCTAGTACTATATCCGCACTCAATCCCCTTGATTGTGGAGAGGTGCCCGAGCGGCTTAAGGGAACAGTCTTGAAAACTGTCGTGGGTGTAAGCTCACCGTGGGTTCGAATCCCACCCTCTCCGCCATTAGTGGGATTGAGACAATTTATTTGGAGAGGTGCCTGAGTGGTTGAAAGGGGCACCCTGCTAAGGTGTTAGCTGCGCAAGTGGCTCGAGGGTTCGAATCCCTCCCTCTCCGCCAGAAAAAGCCGTGATAAAGGTCACGGCTTTTTCTATTGATTGAAATTGGTTCAAGCCCTTGACAATATTGACCATTTAGTCTACTGTACCGAACGTTATGAATAACAGAAATTACCACAACGGGAAAGTCTTTACGGACGGCATTTCAATGCCGGAGCTTTTTGCTTCTTTTTTATTCCCGAGTGGTAAGGTGCTGATGATTTAAATTTGACTTACATCAACCCCTAAATGACTCGGGAATAACCCGAGTTTTTTGATTAGGGAGAAGCAGATGAAACCAGCGACTGTCTACTACGTCTTTATCGCTCTTTTACAATTCGGCTCAGGAGTAACCGTAACTGGCCACGTTCCCTTTCTACTCTCAGTTGGGGTAACCCTGGGTCAGATAGCTTTGATTAACGCCATCTACTGGATCGGGATAGCTGTGTTGGAACTACCAACCGGCATGGTGGCTGATGGTCGAAGTAGGGCCTGGTCACTCAGACTAGGTTGTTTGGCCTATGCTGCGGCTAGCTTCCTGTACATGTGTACCAATGGTTTGTACTTGTGTATCTTGGCTGAGATTTTTGCTGCCCTGGCTATTGCTTTTCACTCTGGTGTTCTTCAGGCTTGGGTGACTGATGCCCTTGACCGCCACGGGCAAGACCAGGAAAGACGCAAGGTGTTTGCTACAGGGGCGATTGTCGGCGGTGCTTCAATGCTGGCTGGTGGTGCTCTTGGGGCTGGTGTAGCCTGTCTGCACTATCGTTTGATCTGGGTGCCCTTGATCGTCCTGGCTCTTGTCGCCTATGTTTTTGCTCGATACCAGATGAACGACCAAGGCGAGCCACTAGAGAGAGTGACCGAAGTCAGAGCCTTGAAGCAAAGCCTAGACCTACTTCGAGCTAGTCGTGATGTTCGTTGGGTGGTTTTGGTCTTTGTCTTGTTCGGAATAGTTGTTTGTTTCAATATCTACTGGTCGCCTTACTTCAAGGAATATGTGGGACAACTTAATCTTGGCTGGATCTGGTTGATCATGTATTTCCCCTGTGTCTTCGGCGGCTGGATAGTAAGAAGGATGACCGTGCCTCAAGGACAGGAAGGGAACTACTTGGTTCTTTCTTTAATCGGAACAGGACTGGGGATGGTGCTTTTGGCCTTTACTGGTCCTTTGTTAGCCGCCTTGTCCGCTGTGGTTGTTCATGAGATTAGTCGAGGAATGTTTGAGCCACTCAATCACTCTTTTGTCCAGCACCGAGTCAGTAGTTCTTTTCGGGCTACCTTTGGTTCTTTGCAGTCCTTGATTGGACGCCTTGGCTTTGCTTTAGCGCCCCTGATTGTTTGGATGTCCATGTCTAACTATCCAGACACCACTGCTGCTATCAGATTGATTTGGTTATCAGCCGGATTTTTCTTGATCATCGGCATCCTGCTCCTTTGGTTGGTTCGGCCTCGAACTTAGCCTCTTCTCATACCACGCTCCGGCGTGGTATGTTATTTGCACTATGTTGCAGTTAACTGACAGTGTAACTACGCTTCCGGGGATTGGGCCGGTGGTGGCGCGGGATCTTAAAAAGTTAGGGGTCGAGACCGTGAACGACCTACTTTTTTATTTCCCGTTTCGTTACGATGACTTGTCTAAGGTGGTAACAATCAGCTCAGCTGTACCTGGGGAAGTGGCCACGATTCAGGGTCGAGTGACCACTATGCGTTCTCGTCGATCGCCTCGGAAACGGATGATGTTGACCGAAGGGGTAGTCGAAGATGGTACAGGAACAATTAAGGTGATCTGGTTTAACCAGCCGTATTTGGCCAAGCCATTACGACCCGGAACCGTGGTCTCGCTTTCTGGTCGGGTAGATGATGAGTACGGCTTGTCTCTAGTTAATCCGATACACGAGGTTATTCGTAGTAACGAGACCGTGCACACAGCTCGAATTATCCCGATCTATCCGCTGACTGGTTCATTAACTCAGAAACGGATACGGGCCGCGATTCATTATGCACTACCTGCTGCGGATCAAATCGATGATTGGTTGCCTTCAGAGATCCGAGATACCGAAGAGATGTTGGGGCTGTCTGAGACGATCAAGCAGATTCATTATCCTGAAGATTCAACTCGGTGTGAAAAAGCAATTGATCGACTTAAGTTTGATGAGCTGTTTATTCATCAGCTGTTATTTACCCGAGCTCGGGAAAGTGTGGCCCAGCGTCTATCGTATTCGATCGGGCGTGATCAGACAGCAGAGGGGCACTTTGCAAGCTCGTTTCCATTTGAGTTGACTGATGCACAAAAGCGTTCGGTCAAGGAGATTCTGTCCAACATGTCACAAGAGCATCCGATGAACCGGCTGCTTGAGGGTGATGTGGGATCAGGCAAAAGTGCAGTAGCTGCAGCTGCTATTGAAGCATGCTTGCGGTCAGGATACCAAGCAGCATATTTAGCCCCGACTGAGATTTTGGCTAGGCAGCAATATCAAGAGTTGTCTAAACTTTTGCCGAAGTATAGTGTTGGCTTACTCTCTCGAGGTGTAGAGGAAGGCTTTAGCCTTCCATGTCAGCAAAATGGAACCCTAAAGGGTTCCGCTACATTGCAGAAGAGCGAGGTTAAAAAAGCATTCCGTTCAGGTAAAATGCAGTTTGTTGTGGCAACTCACGCCCTTCTGCAAGAAGGATATGAGTTCGACAAATTGGGTTTGCTGGTGATTGATGAACAACACCGCTTCGGAGTGCGTCAGCGACAGGAGTTAATGCAGCGTACCGGCAAGATTGCTCCTCACTTGCTCTCGATGTCTGCCACACCCATTCCTCGTTCTCTGGCTTTAAGTATTTACGGCGACCTTGATATTTCGATCCTAGACGAACTGCCGGCCGGCCGCAAGCCGATTAAGACACACTTAGTCAGTGATCAAAATATAGTTAGTGCGAACAAATTGATGGTTCGTGAGATTGAAGCCGGACACCAAGTCTACGCCGTGTGTCCACTGATTGACCCATCAGATAAGTTGGGAGCTAAGTCCGTGACCGAGTTTGCAGATGAGCTCAAAACTAGTCCGCTAGGGAAGTATCGGATCGAGATTTTGCACGGAAAACTCAAACCTGCCGATAAGTCTGAGGTGATCCAGCGTTTCGTATCCGGAGAGGTTGACATTTTAGTCTCGACTACAGTGGTCGAGGTCGGAGTTAATGTTCCTAATGCCACAGTGATGTTTATTGAGGGGGCTGAGCGGTTTGGTCTAGCTCAACTGCACCAGCTCCGCGGTCGTGTCGGACGAGCTGATATTGAGTCGTACTGTATCCTGCATCCGAATTCGCTCTCAGACAAATCACGCGAGCGCCTACAAGCCATGACTGAGTCACAGGATGGTTTCGTCCTAGCAGAACGTGATTTGGAGCTCAGAGGCTCTGGCAACTTGTTTGGAACAGCCCAGAGTGGATTCGCTGATTTCAAACTCGCTACTCTGGCTGATATTGATCTAATGAAAAAAGCCCGTGATTGGGCTGGAAAAATTAAACTGTCAGAGTATCCGGATCTAGAAGATAAAATCGAACAGCAGTATCAAGAGGTGCATTTTGAATAGTTTATAGTTCAGAAACAGAACTGATCGGACGTAAGTCCAGATCAGTTTTTGTTTTTTTAGCAGCACGAGCCGGGAGCCAGGTCGAGGTCATACCTAAACGAACGGCTTCGTTGAGCCGACGTTCAATAAAGGAAACTGAGCGGACTTCACCACCCAAGCCCACCTCACCAAAGACAACTACCCCTTCTTCGATT
>CAYZPO010000074.1:0-4217 GCA_964480695.1 uncultured Gammaproteobacteria bacterium
AAATCCATAAGGAATTCCTTTTTTTAGTCGTGGTCTTTCGTAGCAAAATTAATAGATAACGTTATTAAGTTTAACGCTTTTTTCTGTTATGGCTGTAAAAACAGCGATTATTCCTGTGGCCGGCATGGGAACGCGCATGCTCCCCGCAACCAAGGCCCAGCCTAAAGAAATGATCACAGTGGTAGACAAGCCAGTGATCCAATACATTGTAGAGGAAGCTGTAGCAGCTGGAATCGAAAACATTGTTTTTGTTACTGCTATTGGTAAGCGCGCTATCGAAGACCATTTCGACCGCAACTTTGAACTTGAATATCGACTTGAGCAAAAAGGTAAGGCTGAAGAACTTAAGGGAGTAGCAGCGATCGGCAAGCTGGCCAAGTTCTCTTTTGTTCGACAACACAAGCCGTTGGGAGATGGGCACGCTGTTCTCACGGCAGTGCCTTTTGTTGATCGACACGAACCAGTGGCCGTACTGTTCGGCGACGATATTATTGACGCCAAGAAACCTGGGATTAAACAGTTAATCGACATTTATAATCGATACGGCGATCCGGTGATTATGGTAACTGAGCTTCCTAAAAAGGAGGCTTCTAAATACGGAGTAATTGATGGGGTAGCTGTAGATGATAGGACCTGGCAAATTAAACGTTTTGTAGAAAAACCTGCTCCAGACAAAGCTCCATCAAATCTGGCTGTGATCGGGCGATACGTCTTGACTCCAGATTATCTCGAAGAGCAATTGATCAGCGCTAAACCAGGCAAAGACGGTGAAATTCGTTTGGCCAACGGCTTTGTTGATCGGCTTAAAGCTAAAAAGCCAGTCTATGCTGGTGTTCTAGATGGGGCCTGGCGACAATGCGGTGACAAGCTGAACATCATCAAGACCTCAATCGAACTGGGACTAAAAGACCCAGACATTAAAAAAGATCTCAAAAAATATTTGAAAACTGTAGGGTAATATGAAAAGAGCGTTTTTAATTTTTATCACCCTGACCTTGCTGGTTACAACCGGTCTAGGTTGTCGAGGTGGTAGCCAGGAGGCCCAAGACGCTGCCCTGGAAAAAGTCACTTTAACTTACTGGCGAGTTTTTGATGACTCAGGCGACCTGAGCGACATTATCAGTGCTTACCGAGAGCTCCATCCTAACGTCAGCGTTTCAGTTAGGAAAATGCGCTTTGAAGAATTTGAAGACGAACTGTGGGAAGCGTTTGCTGAAGATCGCGGACCAGACCTATTTTCTATTCACAACACCTGGCTTGAAAAATATGATTCGCTGATCACTCCATTGCCAGAGACTTTGGAAATTGTTTATCAAGAAACTCAAGGTACGTTGAAAAAGGAAACTGTAGCTGTAATTCATGAAGAACCGTCCATGACTATCCGTGAACTACAAACCAATTATGTTGATGTGGTGGCTGAAGATGTGGTTGGTCTTTATCAAGCTAGTTCAAAAAGTTCTAGCGAAAACAGAATCTGGGCCCTACCTTACTCCGTTGACACCCTGGCTCTTTTCTACAACAAGGATCTATTAAACGCTGCTGGTATTCCTGAACCACCAACCACCTGGACTGAATTTCAAGATCAAGTCCAAGAGCTGACCTTAGTAGATCTAGAAGGAGGAATCGTTCAGGCTGGAGCGGCCCTGGGTACTGGTTATAACATAGAAAGAGCTTTTGATATTGTTTCACTGCTGATGATGCAGAACGGAACCCAAATGATGGCCGGGAGCTCAGCCAGTTTTGCCGAAGAGGTCGGAAACTCCTTGCCTGGCTTAGAGGCAGTTGATTTCTACACTGATTTTGCTAACCCAACCAAAGTCGTTTATACCTGGGATGAAAACCAGCCAGATTCTTTTGATGCTTTTGCTAACGGAACCGTGGCCTTTTTCTTTGGCTACTCCTATCACATCCCTTTGCTACGGGCCCAAGCCCCAAAACTGAATTTTGATATTACAGCCATGCCACAAATCAGCGATAGCAAGACGGTTAATTATGCTAACTACTGGCTTGAGGTGGTCTCTAAAACCTCTGACCATGTTGACTGGGCCTGGGACTTTATTCAATTTGCTGCAGCTCCAGAAAACGTGACTAGTTATCTTAATGAAGCTGACAAACCAACAGCTTTGCGTAGTCTGATTAATAGTCAATTGGACGACCTGACTTTGGCTGTCTTTGCTAGTCAGATCCTAACAGCGGATGATTGGTATGACGGAGAAGACCCGGCCGCGGCTGAGGAAGCGCTGTTGGATTTTGTTGAGGACTACTTGGCTGGAGTTGAAGACCCAGAGCGCGAACTAGAAATCGCTGAAAGCAAAGTTAACCAAACTTTATGATTCATGCTTCAAAAATATTTTTATCTAGCCTACTTCTGATTTTGCTGTTTTTCCAGGCCAGCCCTGCCCTAGCTGCAGACAGCTGCAACGAAGAAGAGTGTCCTAATGGCTGTGCCACTGGAGTTGGTTTAATGAACTATGTTTGCACTGAATGCTGGGAAGAGGGTAACTGTAGTCTGGAGGACATGATGGTAGTCATGACTAACGTGGGCGAAGAAATTTTAGGTATTGTAGCCAGCCTGGCCTTGTTGCTCTTCGTGGTCGGGGGAATGTACTGGCTTTTTTCTCAGGGTCAGCCAGCCCGAATTCAAAAAGGAAAAAACTTTATGAAGGGCGCGGTTGTCGGAATCTTGATCGTCTTTGCAGCCAACCTAATGATCCAATCTGCCTACCACGCTATCCGTCACGGAACGATCGCTGGAGGTTCATCTGTTTTTGAAGAAGTTGAAGAAGAAAGTGAAGTCGTAATTGGAGAAGAAGAGCCTGCTATCAATATTAGTGAGCTGCCATTTGCCTACGTCCTCTGTAACGGCAATAATGATGGCTATCCGTGTGCCTATAATGCCGAATGTCTTCAGGGTATTTGTCACAGCCAGTGTTGGATCCGAGGAAACACTTATAGAACATGTCAGCCTGAGGACCACATCTATCTTACTTTGCCTGAATATGACTGTGTCCGTGGCACAAACCTATGTTCTGATCCAACAGAATATTGTTGTGATACTAACCCAGATTATCCATTATAGAAATATGAAAAAAATAATTTCTTCTTTGTACGGAGCAGCTTTGTTGCTTGGCGCCCTACCAGCCCAGGCCGCTACTCTGTCCAGCCCATTGGGTGACTCGCTGTCTATCCCGATTCTCATTGGTCGAGTGATTGGGGTTCTGTTGGGCATTTCTGGCAGTGCTGCTCTAATTATGTTCGTTTGGGGTGGTTTTTTGTGGCTCACTTCAAGTGGAAAACCGGATCAAGTTAAAAAAGGTAGGGACACCCTGATCTGGGCCGTGATCGGCTTGGTAGTGATTTTCTCAGCCTATGTTCTGGTCAGTTTTATTCTCAGTGCTTTGACCGGAGAAACCACAGAAACCACGTCTTAGGCTTATAAAGCTAATTGTGGATAGGCTCTTCGCCTTAACTGTGCTATAATTTTGTTAAATAATAAAGACTTAATTTTAACTTAAGCTTATGACAAAAAAGCTGATTGCCCTTACAGTGGGGCTCACTCTGTGCTTCAGTTTTGCTATGCCGGTCTTAGCGCAGGATCCAGATCCAGATCCAGAAACTTACGACACGATTACGGCTGATGAGCTGTTGCAGATCAGTGAAGACGATCCTGACACCACCATCGGAGACGTGGCTGGTCTTGGTGAAGCTAACCTGACTGAAGTGATTGCTCGCATTATCCGAGCTGTCCTTGGTTTCCTTGGTGTAGTCGCTGTAGTAATCATCCTCTGGGGTGGTTTCCTATGGATGACTTCGGGTGGAGCTGAAGACAAGGTTAAGAACGCGCGCAAGTTAATTATCATGGGTATTGTTGGTCTAGCCATTGTGCTGGCTGCATACGCCATTGCCGCTTTCGTGATTACAAGTTTGGTCAGTGCCGTTACTGCGTAAACTACATGCCCTTGCCTTAGCCGGCAGGGGCATAACGTGAGCCGATCTAATCTAGGCCGTCTCACGTTATGAAAAAAGTTCTTATATCTCTAGCCGTTTTCGTCTTTGGCGCTACCCCTTTACTGGCTTTAGCTGATGCTGCTGCCGGTCTTGAATCTGCCGCGTCCGAAGCCGGATACTCTCAGGTTAGTTACACCACTGTTCTGAGCTATCTTCTTTCTGTTATCGTCGGTGTTCTGGGTGTCCTCTTTGTTATCTGAATGGTCTAT
>CAYZPO010000075.1:0-4202 GCA_964480695.1 uncultured Gammaproteobacteria bacterium
CTGCATGCAATTACTGTACCTCAGGATCCAATGGATTTGCGACATAATATTTTGAATCTGGCTGCAATGTATCTGGCTGCTGGGATTGATCCCAAGCAGTCGATCCTGTTCCAGCAGTCTCGAGTTGATGGTCATGCTGAGCTTAGTTGGGTTTTGACCACGATCACGCGCATGGGAGAGCTGGAGCGCATGACACAATATAAAGAAAAGGGACGTGGCAAGCACGATTCTGTTGGTGTAGGGTTGTTTAGTTATCCGACTTTGATGGCTGCAGATATTTTGCTTTACAACACGGACGTAGTTCCGGTTGGTGAAGACCAGAAGCAGCATGTGGAATTGGCTCGTGATCTGGCCGAGCGGTTTAATCGAGATTTTGGTCAAACTTTTGTCGTGCCTGAGGTGAGAATGAAAAAAGAAGGGGCTCGTATCATGGGTCTAGATGATCCAACTAAGAAGATGAGTAAATCAGCTGCGAGCTCGAAAAATTATATCTCCATGACTGACGATGACGAAACGATTCGCAAAAAGATCAAATCCGCCACAACTGATTCGGAAGGCACGATCAAGTATGACAAGAAACGACCTGGTGTCTACAACCTGATCACGATTATGTCAGCTGTTACTGACAAAACTCCGGATCAGATTGAAGACGAGTATAAGGACAAGGGCTATGCTGATTTCAAATCAGACCTGGCCGATGCTGTGGTTGACTTCATTTCTCCAATCCGCGGGCGCCACGCTGAACTAATGGAAGATACAGATATGCTTAAGTCGATTTTGGATGATGGTGCAGAACGAGCGGAAAAGATTGCTGACAAGAAAATGCAAGAAGTTTACGAACGTGTGGGGATGAAATTGTAGGGAATGACAAGCGTAAGCTTGTCATGTTGGGAGAGACGCCCGTAAGGGTGTCTTTTAGGTTGACAAAACCGCTAAAATATGTTATTATTTTGTCTTCAAAAGACAGGTCTTTCCAGTTGTTTTTGGCTAGAGAGCAATAACAGAACGATAAGGAGTGTGGAGTAAACGATGGAGCTAGTAAACGTTCGGAACTTAGACGTCTGCCCTCCAGGCAAGGCGATTCTCGTCTCCCGTGATGAACGCCCTGCAGTGCGAGACATCATGCTCGAGTGTGACGAGCACGACGCCACCGCCATGGATGGACAGGGGGCCACGCACTACTACATCGTGCTCGAGGAAGAGTTGGAGGACGAGATCGTTCACGATTGTCGAGAGGACTTCGGAATTCGCTCCATCCTCAGACGCAGAAGTCACTAGTCAGATCAACACCCAACTCAAGAAGAACCAGGTCCGAAGGTCTGGCCAGCCCCGCAGTTCACCTCGAGCTAGCGGGGTGAATTGTTTTATCAACCAAAAATACCGAGTCAATGCTCGGTATTTTTGATTGCCTCAGAATACCTATAAGCCGAATTTTGTTCACCCCGCCGATGGCGGGGATCGATGATCATTTATCTTCGATGCCTGTTGCCAGACACCTCGAGCGAGCTACCAAATTTGCTCTTGCACCGGAAAGGGTTTACCACGCACTCGTGTCACCACGAGGCGAAAGATGTAGCTGACGAATCAACACCATCTAACTTTTCACTTTTCTCCCGCCGTTGGCGGGATAGTATTGTCTCTGCGGCACTTTCCCTAGGCTTGGGCATATAGCTTTGTCTCGAGAACAAAGTCACACACCGTATACCTGGTCGCGGTTAGCGACTTTCCACGCTCCTTAAATGTTACCAAGTAAGGGGTGTTCGGACTTTCCTCATCCCGTCAGACGGGAAGCGATCATCCAATATTCTAAGGCCCACCGATGATACCCTAAAATAAGCCATTTGTCAACCCTTGCCAAACGCGATAAACTGTTATAGAATCCTTATCTTATGAAACGTTCTGAGATTTTTTTTACAGTCTTGCGAGTACCGTTGGATTATCTGACTTTAGTTGCTGCTGGCGTAGCGGCTTACTATTCTCGTTTCCTACCGCAGTTTACTGACATCCGACCGGTGACGTTTGATCTCACGATCGAACAGTATACCGGTATTGTTATTTTTGTGGCTGTGGTTTGGGTCGCTGTTTTCGCTGTGACCGGATTGTATTCGGTCAGACGTTTGAAGCTGACTGATGAGTTGGCCAAAGTGGTCATTGCCTGCGCTCTGAGCGTGGTCGTGGTCGTGGCCATTCTTTTCTTTACCCGTCAGGCGTTTGAGTCGCGTTACATTCTACTTGCTGGCTGGGCCTTGGCTACTATTCTTGTCTCATGTGAACGAATTGTTATTCGAGGGTTGCAGCGCTCACTGCGCCGTCTTGGAGTTGGGGTGCATCGGGTAGTAATTATTGGTAAAGGACGAACCGCCACTGCTCTCAAACAGGAGTTCGCCAACAAGTTACGTCTAGGTTTTGTCGTGGCTGGTGAGTTTAATCGATTCGACAACGACGTGGCTCAAGAGATCAAAAAATTGCATCGTAGAGATCGTGTCGATGAGATTATATTTGCTAAACCAGAAGCGACTCGACAAGATCGTGAGGACCTGTTGACTTTTGCTGATGCTGAACACATTACCTTCAAACATACGGCTGACATCTTTGCTGCGGCTTCGACCAGATTCAAAGCGCACATGATTGCTGGTATTCCGATTATTGAACTTAAGGCCACGCCGCTTGAAGGGTGGGGTGCAGTGTACAAACGCATCTTCGATATTGTAGGATCGCTTTTCTTAATCATTCTGACCTCCCCGATTCAACTCATCACAGCTCTGGCTCTATTTATCGAACAGCCTGGACGAGTTTTCTTTTCCCGCGGAACACATAACAAAAAAACATTACGTGTAGGTAAAGATGGTAAACCGTTTCATTATTTCAAATTCCGATCCATGATTAAAGATGCTCACAAGTTCCGCTTTGATCCAGAGTTTATCAAAAAACACGGTAACGAGCGTGAAGGTACGCCATTGTTCAAACTCAAAGATGATCCGCGCGTCACTCGGGTTGGAAAGTTTATCCGTAAGTACTCGATTGATGAGCTCCCAGAATTTTTCTTGGTCCTGTTCGGACGTATGTCCCTGGTTGGACCACGACCGCATATGCCAGAGGAGGTGGAGGAGTACAAACTCCAACATCGTCGAGTTCATACGATCAAGCCTGGAATAACTGGCATGTCGCAGATCAGTGGTCGGGCTGACCTTGACTTTGAGGAAGAAATTCGCTTAGATGTGTACTACATTGAGAATTGGAGTCCGCTTCTGGATCTAATTATCCTGTTCAAGACTCCGTTCATTGTTCTGTTCAGACCGCCCGAGAGGCAATAGTATGAAATTAGCTCTAGTCCATGATCATCTGATCCAAGCTGGGGGAGCGGAAAATGTGTTACAGGTCTTCCAGGACATGTGGCCTGAAGCCCCGACTTACACCCTGCTCTACGATAAGGATCGCATGTATACGAAATTTGGCGGCCGAGATATTCGGACGTCATTTTTGAGTCGCTGGCCTTTGGCTTTGAAAAAATATCAGTGGTACTTACCGTTTATGCCGGCAGCTACTGAGCACTACGATCTGTCTGATTTCAATGTGGTTGTTTCTAGCACCAGCGCTTTTTCTAAAGGGGTGATCACCCAGCCTGGTTCGTTTCATGTTTGCTATTGTCACACACCAACAAGATATCTGTGGTCGGACTCACATCAATATGTGGAGAATTTGCGGGTACCCGGAATCGCAAAAAAAGTTCTGCCTTCGATTCTGTCGCACCTACGCATGTCGGACAAAGCTGCCGCAGAGCGAGTTGATACTTTTGTAGCCAACTCTGAGACAGTGCGTCGACGAATTAAAAAATATTACGGACGTGACAGCCATGTTATTCATCCGCCAGTAGAGACATCTCGTTTTTCAATCAGTGACAAGCCAAAAGAATACTATCTGATCGGTGGTCGTTTGGTTGCCTACAAACGTTACGATCTTGCAGTGGATGCTTTTACTAAACTCGGGATTCCTTTGAAAGTTTTCGGTTCTGGACCAGATGAGGCAGACCTGAAACGACGGGCTGGAGATAACGTTGAGTTTCTCGGCCGAGTCTCAGATGAAGAAAGGGAGGAATTGTATCGTAACTGTATCGCTTTTCTACACCCACAAGAAGAAGATTTTGGAATCACTCAGGTCGAGGCCATGGCCAGTGGTCGTCCAGTGATTGCTTGGCGTCGTGG
>CAYZPO010000076.1:0-4197 GCA_964480695.1 uncultured Gammaproteobacteria bacterium
ACTTTGGCTCATCTGCTCTAGTTGGATCATCTTTGGAGGCCTCGAAGACGCGACGCCCGGCCTCGTCCCAATCTACGGATAAGAAAATTTTTACACTCTTAGGAATAAAGTACCAAGAAAGCCAACCATCGATCACAAAATTGTCTTCTTGCTCTCCAAGCTTTTTTTGATACTCATCCGCATCGTGATCTGTAAAAGCTTCAGTCTCGCCAAGTTCGTTTAACTCGTCAATCGTCACCCCACGCTATAGAGCCATTTTGCCACGCAGATCGCCCATAGAATAACGCTTGAGATTTAATTTATCTGCCAAAATCTTAGCGACCGTGGTCTTCCCAGAACCTGGCATGCCAGCGATAGTGATGATCATAAGAAATGTGTTGGAATGACACCCTTTAGGGTGTTACCTTGATTTAACAGGCTAAAGCCTGTCATTCCGCAAATATTGTTATAAACGGAGTGACAGCCTTTAGGCTGTTAATCTGGTATTATTATTTTCTCGTAAGGATAATCAGTTAGTAGATCATTCATTTTTTCCTCCCCTAACATTTTAAGCCATGCTGGGTAACTTGAAAAGGGATAATCTTTTAACTGCTCATAGTCTGACACTAATCCATGTTTCAAGGGATTATAATGGACATAATTTACAAGCTGGTAGAACTCGTCACCTCGTATCAAACGATCCCAGTACTGATGCCACACTTTTCTGCCTTGGGACTTGTCTTCCTTATTAAACGAGAATGATGTTCCGCCGTGGAGCTTACCGATGAATGCTGGTAGATTATCTTTCTTGCACTCGAGTATACAGTGATAGTGATTATCTAACACAGCCCATGCAATAGGATCAATTTCAAGTGCACGGGAGTGCTTTTCAAACGACAACAAAAATTCTTGTTTACGCAGATCACCTTTCATGATTGGTGTCCTGTCAACTATGCGAGCGGTTACAACACAAAGACCAGGGGAACTAAGATGTGTTGGTCTGTGAATATTGCGATCAGCTGGTAACAACATAACTGATATAACAGGCTAAAGCCTGTCATTCCGTCCGGAGGACAACTTATCTAGCAATTGTTTGAGCTCGTCCGGAAGCGGCGCCTCAAAAATCCTGAGCTCGTTACTTGGTAAATCAATAGTCAGCTGCGAGGCGTGCAAGAACAAACGCTCCAAATTAATCGGACGGATGTTGGTCATGACCCGCTTTTTGTACAACAGATCACCGACAATCGGATGGTCAAAGGCTTGCAGGTGAGCGCGAATCTGATGAGTACGCCCGGTCTTGATCTGAATTTTCAAAAGGGTGGCCATAGCGTATCGCCTTACGACATCAAAGATAGTAATCGCTTCTCGACCCTCCTCAGACCCCTCAGGTTTGGCCACCATCTTGCCTGAGCGTTTGGAGCGTCCAATACGAAAGTTGATCTCTCCAGCATCTTGTCCGACCACACCGTACACCAGAGCCGTGTAAATCTTCTTAGCCTGACGCGACATGAACTGTTGCTTTAGGTGATTAAACGCAGCCTGGTTCTTAGTCACCACCATCACCCCAGAAGCCATCTTGTCTAACCGATGAACGATCCCTGGCCGCTCTTCTGGTTTATCTCCCACAGACCCGATCTCAGAGTCATGAGCCAAAATCGCGTCCACTAACGTCACAGAAGTATCATCTGGACCTACCCGATGGACCAATAATCCCGCTGGCTTGTTAATCACCAAAACATCATCATCTTCAAATAAAATATCTAACTCCGGAACCTGATCATTGACCATTGCCTGCCCGCCGAAGCCTTGGCGAAGGTGGGATGATTGATCATTTTGTTCCACTGAAACAACCTGCCCCTCTTCCACCTTCCAACTCGGCTTTACTACCACTTCCTCCCCAACCTTAACCAAACCACCCTTAATCAACTTCTGTGCCTGCGACCGTGAAATATCTAACTTTTCAGCTAAAAAAACACCTAAACGTAGGTTAGCCTCTGTTTCAATAGCAGTAAATTGTTGTATCATGTTTATGCTTATCCGAGTTGACTTTTAACCCTTTCTCTGATAGTTTAGCAGAACCTGGGCTTATAGCCTAGATATGGGCCGATAGCTCAACGGTAGAGCCCCGAGCTTATACCTCGGTAGTTGATGGTTCGAGTCCATCTCGGCCCACCACCGAGCTCAGCTCGGTTGGGATGAATAAGCCAAAGCTCAGCTTTGGCTGCAACCCAACACCAAGATACTGAGCGAGGTGATAGACCAGCTAAGCTGGTCCATAAATAAACATATGCTTTTCTTAACCATCGGAATTGTCGTGCTACTCATCGGTCTCGCCTTCTTTATTGAAGCCATTGTCAAGCGAGACACTTTTGTGATGTTCCCATGCGTGGCCGTAACCACGGTTGGTTTGATATTGATTATTTTACAATTCATTTTATATAAATAAAGTATGTTTGACTTAGACGTTTTCACTTGGTTCTTAGCTGTCCTGTGGTTTATTTTTTATTGGGTTTTTGGTGGAGTCTTCTTTACCGTGATTGCTGTGATTCGTTTGGGTCGAATTAAAAAGGTTCGCTTTTCTTGTTTGTATACAATCCTGGCAGCTTTGGCTGGATATGGTGCCGCTCGATTAGGAGTTTACTGGTCCGGCGACGCTATCGACCGCTGTTTGGCTGAAGCCAATGGGATGAGCGAACAGTTTGCCGCAGTCTTTGCCTGCGGCATTGTTGGAATCTTTACTGCTATGCTAGTTGTTGCCGCTGTTCTGATCGTGGCCGGATTCATCTTAATGGGAATTTCTAAATCTAAGGAGCCGCGTTGGTTTGAACGAGAAGAGCCAGAGCTTCCAGCAGAAGACGAAGAAGAGGTTGATCAAACAGAGGAGGAATGATAATATTGGCGGCGTTATGGGTGTATAGCTCAGTTGGTTAGAGCGCCACGTTGACATCGTGGAGGTCTGAGGTTCGAATCCTCATACACCCACCAAAAAACCCCGAGCGATTGCTCGGGGTTTTTTGTTTATTAAATGTGAAAGCCGGCCCAGCGAGTGCTGCGGGCCGGCCTATATGGTCGGAGGGAAAACGTGAAAGAACTACTCGTCGCCAGGTTCCACGGCTTCGGCTCCCTGGCGCTTGTCTCGAGCCACAGCCCGGACAAGCACGTCGATCTGGCGCAGGACACGCGCATGAGCCAGCCCATAGTCAGCACCGCCTCGGAACAGCCTCATCCCCCGTATCTGTCGATACGCCGGCAATCGGTCGAAGTCATCCTCCGCGAAGTCTTCGTCCTCGATCACCTTGACATACCAGCGACCAGTCTTGGCCTCGTAGGTCAGGGTGATCGTGGCCTTGGAGGGTGGTTCCGGCTGAGGGAAGAAAATCGCTCGCAGGACGAGTTCGGACTCCTGACCCACCCGCAGCTGAACCTGCAACCAGACTGACGGCCCCTTGAAGGTGCACTTATCGTCCCGGTTGAGTGCCAACGTAGATGGATGCAAGAACAGATGATCTGCGGTTTCGATCCGCAGTTCCTCTCGCTCCAAGGCCGCACGAACTTGGATGAAAGCCACGGCCACATCAGCAAAGGCGCAGGCGATGTTGGTCGGTGGAGTGTCCTGATCGGGCATGGAAGTCCTCCTTTTCTAGAGCATCTTACCAGACATGTGGCGAGCCACGCGACCGAGTGTCTTGACAACCTCGATGCTGGTTAGCGTTTGGGGCAGGATCACGCCTTCGATCCACGGTGCGAATCGCTTCAGATCCCACCAGACCCTTGGTGCAGGCGTGCCCATTCCGAAGCCCCTGGCCGGAGTAACCTCGACCTGCCAGGCGTCATCACCGACCTTCCGGCTCAAGCGAATCGTGGCCGAATCGGAAAGACCCTCGAAAACAATGGTCACGTCCAGACCAGTGGCCCGACCAACGATCTTCGGTAGAATCCAGGCGATTTTGATCTCGACCTGAGCCCGACTGCTTTTGAGAACGAACGGCGCTTGACGCTCCAGATTGCGGATGTGCAGACCACCAGCGGCCAGGGCGATCAGAACCGTTCGCAGGTAGCCCTGAACTGTTGTCCGTCGTTTGGGTGTCTGAACTCGATCTTTGTGTTGAGGGGTCACGAAATCCTCCTGGGTGTAGCGGAACACTTTAGAATTCTATTTAAACATGGAAGGCTAAAGCCTTCCGCTACACTGCAGAGAGTGCGGACTGAATTTTGGAA
>CAYZPO010000077.1:0-4055 GCA_964480695.1 uncultured Gammaproteobacteria bacterium
ATCTTCCAGTTCTGGCTGAAGAAGATCCTCAAGATCGAATTAATGCGTTAAGTGAAGTGATTGAGGAAAAGCGAACTCACCAGGACCAGATTGATCGTCGGATTGAAGAATATCAACAGCAGATTGATGCTAAGCAGTCCGAAGCTTTGTCTTTAGATAATGAGATCTCGTTGTTAGAGAACAGAATTGCTAAGACAGAATTGGATATTGAGGCAACGGAATTAGACATCGAGGCTACACAATCAGAAATCAACTTAATTGAATACCAGATTCAGGTTTTGGAAGAACAGTTAGAAGAGCAACGAGAGTTGTTGGCCGTGGTTTTACGACGCATAAATCAGTACGATGAAAATAGTATCTTGGAATTAGTTTTTGGTAACGATTCTTTTTCTGAACTATTTGATCAACTGCGTTATTTAGAAGAAGTGAACTCAGATCTTGAAGGTGCTGTGGAGGAAGTGAAGGGAACCCAGTCTCGTTTGGAATCAGAACAGGATAGTAAAGAGAACCAGCTGGCTTACTTGGTTGATCTTGAAGACGAGCTAGAGTCTGAGCAAATGTTACTGGAAAATGAGATTGGATCTAAAGAAGTTTTGATTGCTGAGGTGAATTATTCAGAAGCTCAGTTTGCTTCACTGTTATATGAATTGCAACAGGAGGAGCAGTATATTGAACAGCAGATCGGATTATTACAGCGTGAGATTGAACAGAAGATCGTTGATTCTGATGAATATGGTGATGCCACGATTTTATCCTGGCCATTAGATCCGAATTATCGCGGAATCTCGGCCTATTACCATGATCCAACTTATCCGTTCCGTCATCTGTTTGAGCACTCTGGGATAGATATTCCGCAAATGCAAGGAACCCCGATTACTTCACCAGCTCCTGGGTATGTGGCTTGGGTCAAGCAGGGACGCCTTTATGGAAATTACGTCATGGTTATTCATACCAATGGAATCGCAACGCTATACGCCCATTTGTCTAAGCCGTTAGTAGAAGCGGATCAGTTTATAGCTCGTGGCGAAACCATTGCCTTATCTGGAGGAATGCCTGGAACTTCTGGTGCTGGATTATCAACCGGACCTCACTTACACTTTGAAGTACGTTTGAACGGTATCCCAGTTAATCCATTAAATTATTTAGTTGACTATTAATATGCTTGATACTTTTGCTTTGTATGCTGGGATTATTTTGTTTGGTTTGCCAGCATGTCTGTTTATCGGATTAACGATTATGATGATGACTGATTTACGGAAAGAAGATGAAACGATTAGTATTGGAATCACCATTGGAACAGTTTCTATGATTGTTGGTGCCTTGCTTTTGGTTTGGCAACTATTGTTCTAACGTTTTGCGACACATAGAAGAGTGGGGGAGGTTGGGAGCAGGGAAGCTGAGTTGTTAGATAGACATATTTAGTCCCCTATCATGAAAAACAACGCTGCGTGTCAGCGTTGTTTTAAGTTTTAAGAACGTTTTAAAAGAAACAAAAACAGAGATGCGTTTTAATTTTGAGCTTATTCGGTGGGGGAGAAGAGCAAAAGTGACATATTTGGTCTTATTGTAGAGTCGCACAATATATGTTAGACGACACATAACCTTGTTTAAAGCAGGCCGGTTATGTGTCGGTCTAACATTGGCCACGTTTTACGAGCACAAACGTACATAAAACAAAGTTTGTGTCGTAAGAACGTGGCCTGATCCCTGTTTATGTACCTTTTTACGTTTTAATTCTAAGTTTACATATATTCCATAGGTACTCTGATACCTGTAAAATCGTTCTAGAGCCATTTTTCGTATCATGATTTCTCATGATTCGTGATTAAATCAAAAAAGCTCCGTATAGACTTATGTACGGAGCTTTTAAAATTTATCATTTATCATTCCTTCGCTTTCTTCTCTTCCCTCACATCCTATCCATCTTCATGTGTCGTAAAATATATAGCTATTTATTTTATTAATTTGTAAATAATAAAACTATTTACAAACGTGATCACTAGTCCGTGAATGAACCAAGAAACAATCATGAGTAGTGGTAGATTGATAATCATAATCATGACCAGACTCATGGGAACCAAATGGACCGCAGTAAGGATCAAAGCAAAGTTGACCCACTTTTTCTCAGCCAGACCTTTATGAATCTTAGCGTAGACTACAGAAACCAGGAGCCAGGTAATAAAACCAAATAACAACCCCCAGAATATAAATGACATTGGTGGCGGGCCTGCATTAGGCATCATTAGTTTAGACCAAACGCCAAAGTAAGCCTCTGCTTGATAAAACGGCATATCGATCATGGCCTCAATGGTCCAGATGACCTGAGCTATAACCATACCGATCACTGAAGATAGAATTATTCTTCCGAACATATAACTTGTTTTCATGATTTAATGATTTCATGTTCTATTCTACCAAATCAAAAAGCATCACGCGAGGTGGTGCTTATTGACGGGCTCTTAAGACCCTATGCATTGCATTGACTTACTCAGCAGGAGTTTCTGCAGGAGCTTCGGCAGGTGCCTCAGCTGGAGTTTCCTCAGCAGGAGCAGCAGCCTCTTCAGCTGGAGCTTCAACTGGAGCGTCAGTAGTAGCAGCGTCGTCTGCAGGAGCTGCAGCGTCGTCTGTAGTTGCGTCGTCAAACATAGTCTTAAGTTTAACTTAGTTAATCTTGCGGCCTTCTAAGAGACCGCGGGTATTGTAACAAAAATAAAAAAACCCGTCAAGGTCAAATTCTTCCCTTATTTACGGCTTAAAATTCGCTTTGCTGCGTCTTTCTCAAGCTTAACCCCTGGTTGATTATAAGTATTAATTCCAAATAGTTCTCCCAGATATGCACAAGCTAGCTCATAAAACATAAATAAGGCGCCTAAAGACTCTTCTGAAACCTTGGGGATTTCCAAAATTCCAACTGGAGTTTGGGTTTTTACTAAAGCTCGACGAGTTGCCTCAAGTTCAGTGTGTAGGAGTTTGGTCATGGATTTACCTTGGAAATAGCCAATCTCTGAAATATCTGAAAAGTCCTTTGGTACCTTTGGATTTGAGGCAAATCGATTGACCTTGATCAGAGTCACTATCTTGTCAGTTGGGCCCTCTAGGTATAGTTGAAGCTGCGAGTGTTGATCCGTGGCTCCCAGAGCCGCAACCGGCGTTGGTCCAATTTCAGAGGTCTTCCCTAGCGACTCAGCCCAAAGTTGACGGTACCAAAGACCAAATTTTCTTAATGCATCAGTGTACGGCATGCAAACATGAATAGTTTGTCGGTGTTTGGTATATCCGAGATAATGTAAAGCAGCAAAGCGAGCCGGTTCTGAGCGGTGTCCCCTTCCCTGATGAATATCTTCAACACTACGAGCGCCTTTAAGTAATCTCTTGATTGACAAACCTGCACACGCAGCTGGAAAAAGTCCTACGGTTGAGAGAACAGAAAAGCGCCCTCCAACGTTTAAAGGATGAGGGAGCATGGCGTACCCTTCCCTTTCGGCAATGGTTTGCAAAACGCCACCTCTAAGATCAGTGATCGCGACAATATGTTGAGCGTGTTTCTTTTTACCAACTTTTTTAATCAAAGCTTCTCGTAGAAGAAGAAAATTTGACATCGTTTCCATGGTCGAGCCAGACTTGGAAATAACGTTGATCGCAGTGCATTTTAGATCAACTTGGTCCAGTAAACGGCTCAAGCTGTCTGGATCCGTGTTCATTCCCATAAAATGCAGTTTAACTCCACCTTTTTGAGCTCCCAGGGCCGTATAAATAGTTTGTGCTCCTAAACTAGCCCCACCAACCGCAACAACGATCATTTCCTTGAAATTAGCTCGGACACGCTTAGCTTCACGCTCCACTATTTTTACTGTCTCTGTGTCGTACGGCAGACTCATGAAGCCTTGCTCAGCAGTTTCACGGATCTGAGCTAACCTAATTCCAGCACGCTTTAGCTTCGGCTCTAATTTCTTCAATTCTTTAGCCGACACTCCCGTGTTCTTTGAATTGTATTTTAAATATTGCGACATAATTACTTGTAGTATACATGATCACCGAACCTAAGATCAATGTAT
>CAYZPO010000078.1:0-3913 GCA_964480695.1 uncultured Gammaproteobacteria bacterium
AATTCGTAGAGTTAACTGCCCCTCAGAATCTGGATCTATTGTATAACCAGGAATCACGTCTGTATTACTAACACAAATAAAACTTTCTCCTTCTTGTGGGTCTCCAGGGAGTTTTTCGGTTTCTGTACTATCAACAGCAAACCTTAAACTACAAATTCCAGCGCTACTGGAATATGTACCAGAAATAGTCCACTCGCCAGTATAAACTGTTGTCATTCCGTCTTCTGAAACTACACCCTCGACAACTTCCTCAACCATATCTTCATTAATTCCTTCATCTTCCTCGCTTTCTCCATCTTCCATAACCTCTTCCACCACATCGCCTGAATCTTCAATCCGGTCCTCAACATCAAAACTTGCGGTACACCCTGCTCCGACCAGAGCAAAGGCTGCGACTAGCGCTAATAAAGAAATCTTTTTCATATTATTGCTTCTTAATTATTTTATAAAGCTTATCGCCTCGGCGAACACGTTCACTGACCTCAAAAGTCAGGGCATCGCCTTGCTTAGCTACTTTAACCGGTTTTTCTTCTACGATCAAATTCTTGGCACACGTTCTGTGCACACCAGTAGTCTTGCCCATAAATATAACCTCCGTTCCCTCTTCTAACTTTGAGGCTTGGACATTAATCTCAGCGACAGAGATTCTAGGATAAAATTTAGTTACTGGGCCCACGAACTCTTTTTTCTCTGTTGCTTGTGAACCGTAAGATCCACACCAGTATTTAAAAGCCTTACCGCGATAAAAGCCGTCGGACAAACCACGGTTGTATACAGTGCCGAGCTGCTTGTTCCAAGCGTCAATCTTGTCTTTAGTGTAAGTTCCCTGTTCAATCGACTCTAGAGCTTCGCGATACGCACGTACGACCCGGTCGACATAATCTGCAGTACGACCTCGGCCTTCGATCTTTAAACAAACAACACCGATGTCTATAATTTCGTTGAGTAAACCGATCGTACACAGATCCTCAGGACTCATGACGTAATTATTATCAACCTTCATGGCTTTGCCAGTTTCTGGGTCTGTGACCTGATACGCGCGGCGACATGGTTGGAAACACATTCCGCGATTGGCAGAAGTGTTGTGACAGTACAGACTCATACCACAGCGTCCTGAAACTGAGACGCACATAGCGCCGTGAATAAAGATCTCGATCTCGACTAGACGACCAGATGGACCAGTGATCTTCTGCTCCTGAATCTCGTCTACGATTTCTTTAATTTGCTCAAGAGTTAATTCACGAGCTAGAACCATACGATCTGCCCATTGGGAGAAGAACTTAACAGCTTCGATATTAGAAATTGAGTGCTGAGTTGAGATGTGCACTTCGACACCCTGCGAGCGAGCGTACTCAATCACACTTGGATCAAAACAGATAACAGCGTCGATCTTAGCATCTCGAACAGCGTCGATTACCTTTTTGGCCTGCTCTAACTCTTGATCATAAACCAATACGTTCAGCGCTAGATAGCATTTAATCTTGTTCTCATGGCACTGCTTTGCAATTTCAGCCAGGTCGTCCAAAGTAAACTTCTGCGCGGTGTTAGCACGCATGTTCAGTTCTTCGACTCCAAAATAAATTGCATCAGCCTCAGCCTGGATCGCAGCGGTCAACGCTGCCCAAGACCCAGCCGGAGCCAGTAGTTCAGGTATTTTCATAGGACAAGCATATTATAACAGAATCCGACGAGGTGCAAGACCTCGTCGGGAGTCGTGTTGGTGAGAAGGTGAGAAAAGTGCGTTGGTGGGAATACCCTAGTACCCATTCCACGGCAGTGGTTCGTAGACGTACGCGTACCAGCCAAAGGTGTAACCAGCCAGTCCGGCGCATATCCCAACCAGGATCAACACCGTTTTTCCACGCACAGAGAACAGCTCCAGGGCCTGAGTCTTCCATAGCACCCAGGTGATAAGTCCGAGTGGGACCAGGACGCAGAAGACCGTACTAACCGTGATCTGTTCCCCGGTACTGATCTTGGGGATGATCAGACCAAGGAAAAAGGCAATGGAGTACAGCTTGAGCAAGGCTACACTAGCTACCACCCAGCGAGCCCAGTCCACGATTACCCCAGCAAACCGAGCTGTTGCGCTGAAAATATACATGAAACCCCCTTTGTATTAAAGCCAGTTCATCATGTTTTCTCGCAGGTGTCAACAAAAAAAGAAGCACCCCGCACACGAGTCGCAGGTTGCTTCTCGGTGGGCGGGGTTGCAGCAGGAAGAACGGCGGGGCGAAGGGACAGGAACGGAATCCGGATTGAACGACTACTCGTCGGCCACGGCTTCTTGCCGCTGCCAGGTTCCGCGTTCGTAGTCGTAGATAACACGGCGGCCGGTGTTCAGGTAGAAGCAGACCTTGTCACCTACGAACCAGAATCCAGTGGCCCGCTCGCCGTCATAAAGAAGCACGCTATAGGTTTCCGGTTCATTGCCATTCAACCACCTGAAGTCGACAACGAGATAGTACGCATTCGATACGTATACATCATGCCAACCATCTTCTGGGCGATATACCCTCTTGTCGCCCTTATACTTCTCCCAGGTGCAGACAGCAACCTCGTACCATTCCTCCGTCCCGGCTTCATCAACGACCTTCATCGACTGAAAGGCAGTACAGTCGGGTACCACACGGACCGTGAAATCCAGCGGCTCGTACTCCTCCTGCGCCAGGGCCGGGGTGGCCGTCAGAGTGATCAGGACCAGCAACATGATATGAGCACACTTCATGGAAACTTCTCCTCTTGGACCTGCAGGTCCTAGTGTAACAATTTCTGAGCTTAGCCTAGCATAGAAGTACTGCCTTGTCAACCAAGATGGTAGATAATTTACCTAAAATTAGCCAACCTCTTGACTAAACAAAATTAGCACTCTATAAATAGAAGTGCTAAAAATTTATACATATTTCTTGTCAATAAAAAGAAGCGCCCCGCGGGAAGTCGCAGTTTGCTTCTTCCGTACGCGGGGCGTACGTCGTTGAGGTAGGGGATGACCGTGAGCAGGGTCAGAACACGTACTCGATGCCATCGTCCAGGTGCGCGATGACCTGGTTGTCCACGATGTCGAAGCTGAGCACCTCCCGGTCAACAGCCTCGCCTCGAGGGCTTACGCGATAACCCCCTCCTTCACCGAAGTAACGCTCCATGTACCAGCTTCCGTTGTTGTTCACACAGACCTTCTGTTCCCGACCATCGATGATCACGAGGTTCGAGCAGGTGCGGTCATTTGAATCGTCGAGCTTGTTGTCCTTCGAACTCATCGCAGGAAGGCCTCGCCAGTCATAGCTGTTCAGGTCGTAGACGAGCTGACTACCATCTTCCAGATTGATAGTGATATGACGCGTGTCAGTGAAGAAAGACACGGCCTGCTCGTCCACATCATTCGAGACAAACTGGCGACCAACATCAGTTCCGGTGTGCACGTCAGTGAGCACTCCATCCAGGTTGGTGATGCAGACCGCCTTCCATGTCTGATCCCAGTAACCGGTACAGGCCTCCGAGTTCTCGGAAGGCGCCAGCTTGACGATGCTGTTCAGCTCGTAGTGATCGAACAGACGGTAAATATTGCTCACGTAGTTGTAGAGCAACCAGTCCTGATTACTCAACGTGATCAAGATCTCGCTAGGAGCGTACAACTGGAACGATACAGCATAACCATCCACGCTCACATGGTCCGAAACAAACTCGTTGCTGTTACCGAACCTCGAGGACGTCACGTACACGGACTTGATCTTGTCGTCCTCGTTGTACACACAGATCTTTTCGTAGTTCAGGTCGATGCAGGCGTGACTGTTGCCACCCTCGATCTGGGTCACGAGCTCCCACACGTATCCTTCGTCAACGAACTGTTCCTGTTCCGTGTTGTGTTTCCTTTGTCCCATCCAATTTGGTTACAGTAACCTTCATCCCTTGCTTG
>CAYZPO010000079.1:0-3911 GCA_964480695.1 uncultured Gammaproteobacteria bacterium
GGTTTGAGAGCTAATAATGTTAGGGCTGTTGGTTCAAAATCCTTGGTGGAAAAAGAGGATGTACTATGTGCTTATTTAAACATTGCAGTAGATTATTTTGGTTTAAAAGAATTGCTTTTAGACTTTCAACCGGATGCGATTGTTCATTTAGCGGAACAGCCATCAGCTCCGTTTTCAATGAGTAGTCCGGAAAGGGCAACAAGCACCCAATATAACAATGTTATTGGAACTTTAAACGTATTGTGGGCCATGAAACAAGTTTGTCCAGAAGCTCACTTGATTAAACTTGGAACTGAGGGGGAGTATCCTGACTGGCTATGGGATGGTAAACATATTCCAGAGGGTAATCGTATTACGGTCAAAACTGAGCCAAAAGTACCAGGCAATGCTTACGAAGACTGGGAGATACCGACACCTCGCTATGGCGGAAGCTGGTATCATCTTTCAAAGCTCCACGACAGCATGAACATTGATTACGCTTGTCGAGTATGGGGGCTTAGAGCAACTGATGTGAATCAGGGTGTTGTTTACGGACACCTCTACAATACTCGATTAGACTACGACGAAAGTTTCGGAACCGTGGTTAATCGTTTCTGTGTACAGGCCGTTGCCGGAATGCCACTAACTGTTTACGGAACAGGGGGTCAGACACGAGGATTTATCGCTCTAAAGAACTCTATTGAGGCCATTGAACTTTTAGCCGAGAACCCACCAGAGCAAGGCGAGTTCCGAGTTATCCATCAGACCACAGAGGAAAAGAGCGTCAAAGAGATTGCAGAGATGGTTCAGGAGCTGACCGGATGTGAGATTGACTATGTAGAAAACCCACGGGCTGAAATGGACTCAAACAAGTTCACTTTCGAGAACAAGACCTTAATGGATCTAGGACTAAAACCGATCAAGATGAAAGACGTTTTGCCTGATTTGATCAAGACTATCGAAGGCAACAAGGACAAGATTAGAGAAGAGGTGATCGCACCAAAAACTAATTGGAAATAATAAAATACTATATGTCTTATAAAACACAGCGACAAATCAAAGCGCTTAAAGGAAAAAAGGCCATGCCTGATGTTAAAAAAGTTGTAGATAAACATGGACTTGTGACTGTGAATTATTGTTTAAATCAGTTAAAAGAATATAATCGCAAGTCAAATAAACTAGCTAAGATGAAAAAGGAAGCAGCAGAACTAGAGAAGCAGATTTCAAATAATTAAAAAAATAAATATGCCAGGAGGAAAAAAACAAAAATACTTTCCAGGTGAGAAGTGGGATGAATCATGGATGGGCGGATATGAGCCACAGGAGAAGATAGATCTTATCCGCCAATTCCTATCATTCATAGCAATATTAGTGATCCTCGGGTTCGGTCTACTCTGGTTGTTTACCGGACTTGCCACTGAACCATCAGATGATTCAACAGGCCTTTCTTCGCCAAGACTGAGTGAGGAACGACAAGCCGGGTCTGTGATAGCCGATGCTTCGGTGGCATTTCCGGATCCCTGTACTCTTAAAGTTATAGACTGTACATCCTCCTGGCAGTCTGAGTAGGGGGATCATTTTTTCGGGGAGTCGCAGGCATGGGGGGCCTTGTTACAGGTCTTGGCCCTCACTCCCCAAATTTTATGAGCTGGCAAACAAAAACAAAAACCTTTATCCATTACGGAATCATTTTGTGCGTCTTTCTATTCGTCTATGATTGCTTGCTTCTGTACATGAGAGAACTTGAATATAGGAGATTTGATTACACGATTGTAAGGGAAGAGATCGTTACGGAAGAACCGGTTGAATGTTACACAGTAGAACGACCACCTAACACAGTCGAAGTTTATAACCTGATATTGAAACTGGCTAATGAGTACGGGGTAAATCCTGAAACAGCGCTAAGGATAGCCAACTGTGAGAGTGGTTACAAATATGCCGCAAAGAATCCTTACAGTTCAGCCACCGGTGTTTATCAATGGCTTGAGGGAACCTGGGAAAACATAGGGTCTCCAGGGTATAGACTGGATGCTGAGGATAATATAAGAGCATTTATGACCTGGTATCCAGAAAATAAAAGTTGGTGGACATGTAAATAATTTTAAAAAAATATGGATGTAGGAACACTAGAGGAGGCAAAAGCACTTTTAAGAGAACACTTTGATGAAGGGATGGATTGTCCCTGCTGTGGTCAGTTTGTTAAGAAATACCGGTACAAGCTTTTTGCAACCTCAGCCAGAGCATTGATTGATTTGTATCACCTGACGAATAAAACAGGTGAGACCTATCATCACGTTAGTAAGTTTGCTGAGGCAAGGCTTGGACAAGCAAGAGCTTCACACTTTGCTGAGCTAAGATTTTGGGGACTGGCCGCTCCAATGGATAAAAAGACAGCTACGCAGAACTCAAAAGGGATGTGGAGAATTACCAGATATGGGAGAATGTTTGTTGAGGGTGAAATGTCGGTCAGACAATTTGTATCAGTGTTCAACAATGGATTTATGGGCTTTGATGGTGATCAAGTAAATATCCACGAAGCCCTTGGAAACAAATTTGATTACAAGGAACTAATGGAGACAGAATAGAGGAGGTAAGCATGAAAGGATTGCTCCTGAGATGCCGCTCGTGCTGTGAAAAGTGGGGTTGTTGGATCGAGGGAGAGTCTTATCAGTGCTTCGAGTGTCCTCGACGTGATACAGACGATTGCCTAGGCAATAATCCTACGGTTTTTTCTAGCGAAACTTGCCCGCTCTGCAAGCTGGAGCAGAAACTCGAAGAGAAGGAGGGTGTAACATGCGGAGAAGGATAAGATATCGTCTCAACAAAGCTCTTTTTTACAGTGTGTTCTGGCCAGTCAAAATGGCCGACTCACTACTAACAGCCCGCCTACGCAAGCAATACAAGAAGTCGCTGAGGAACCAGCCTATGAATTTGAAGCGGTAGCGGGGGTCGCACAGCGCCGATCAGGGGGGGCTGCTATATAAATACCCCCGACCATTTTTCGGGGGAGTAGCCAACAGGAAAGGCCGGGGTTGTTACGCTGGATGGCAACGGATAACCTTGATTGTATGTTCGAATCATGCCTCCTCCACCACTTGTAGTTTTATCGCCCCCACAGGGCATTGGGTGGCAAGCCCAGCTTCGTCCGATTTCGATCGGACGGGGCGATAAGATTATGAGTTATCAACAGTTGGTGTTTTAAGTAAAAAATGGTATAATATAGATCAAAGTAAACTCGAAAAAACGAAAGGATTTATCATGGGCAAGGCCTATTGGGATCGTTACTACAAGGATAGAGAAACGCAGCAGCCGAGCGATTTCGCCAAGTTCTGTGCAGAGTGTTATCTCAAGAAGGGATCGCTGATCGTTGACCTTGGATGTGGTGATGGCAGAGATGCTGCGCTTCTTCGTGAGTTCGGCCTGGTGGTTGCCGTTGACCAGAGCAATGAGGTGAAGATCGGTAACGTAGTCGGACTCAAGATGGGTATTCAGGACTTCATCACTGACAATTGGAATAACTTTTTTGATGTCGTGTATGTCAGGTGGGTTTTTCACAGTGTCGACGAGGAAACCGAGAACCTGATCCTCGATTTCGTTGCGTCGAACGTCAAGGTGCTGATGGCCGAGTTCCGGATCATCGGAGACGAGCCGGACGACACCCACATGCGCCGCCTGATTGATCACAGCCGTTTTCTCGAAAAGCTGACCCAGAGAGGGCTAACTATTAACTTTAGTACGTATGGCAGAGGATTCTCAAAAGTCGGAAATGACGACCCCTATCTTGCGCGCATTGTCGCAGAACGTAGAGGATGCAGCGCAGATAGGTAAAATACTCGATATTCCTCTTATTATTGACGGCGGCTCTTTACTCGGTCAGATAAGAGATGGTAAACCAATCAAAGGAGACGAGGACGACGTAGATTTTGTCGTCC
>CAYZPO010000080.1:0-3904 GCA_964480695.1 uncultured Gammaproteobacteria bacterium
TGAGCTACACGCCCGTAATGTGGGGTTAGTATAGCGAAATAAAAGGATTTTGGCAAGAGTCTGGACTGTGAGTAATTTTAGGTTAAAAATAACAAGACCGCCCGTACCCAAGTGGCGATCTTGTCGTAGATCTGTTGGGTGGGGCGGTAGTAGAAAGACGCTTTCTTCAACCCGGAGAACGGTTCCCCGGGGCAGTTATGTTTACTCGAGTACCTCCTGGCTGACCGCCGGGCGGTAGACGGTCTTTTCTGACGAGTGTAGGACGCACCCATACCGTCTTCTTGGCGTCAGGGTCGTCTCCCTTACCCTTCGGCCGTCGCCAATGTCCACGTCGCCAGTGGGCAGACAGCTCGTAACGCTCTCGAGAAGTACCATCTTCGAGCCACTCATGCTCCTCATCCGTTAGCTCGTAGCAGTTGACAACCGTCGCTATGTCCGCTTCCCAGACGATTGCTCGTCGGTCCAGGTTTCGGCTACGTTTATGCTCTCTGCTCTCCACATGGGAGCTGTCAGGCGGCAGTGAACTCAGGTACAAACATAGACTACCTACTAGCTGGTAGAACTGGTCTGCATTCTCTTCACGGTCACCTATCCTCTCCCCGACGGAATGCATCTCCGCTCGTAGGTGGTTGGCAGTTCCCGTGACTGAGTTGCTAACACTCAAGGTTGGCAGGTGAATGCTCTGAGCACCACAACTGGCGAGCCGATTCACCTTGGGTGAAACAGCATTGACAATTTTACCCCACTGCCTTCGGCGAATCTGTCGGACGAACTTCTGCTTCTGGTTTCTGCCGATTGGTGCCCACTTCTCCAGGTCCTGTTGGTAGCCGCTTATCCAGATGTCGCCTGTATTCTGGTCTCGCCACACCAACAGGCAATCAATAGCCATCTCGCCTGAAAAGAGGGGCTTCTCCAGAGTTATTGCGAAACCGTTGAAGGGAATCTTGATCTCATTCCAGGTCAGGGTGTGCAGCGAGGTGTTGCTCAATAGATGAGTCATCTCTCGATCGAGATGATAGACACGCCTCGAACAAGTGACCCATGCGAAGAAGGCACGTGCGTCGAAATCGGCTTCTGCGAGAAGGTCTCCATCACAGAAATCGGGGAGACGCTTGCCCGTGAATGCCCTAACACTGAAACGGTCTTCATCGAAAGGGGTGTTTTCATCGGCATGGAGCAGGAAGTCCCTGAACTCACGCCAGTACCACAACATGGCAAATTGAGAAAGGTCAACAACCCCATTGTTCAGTGCAGTAACCGCCATTTGGTGCAGGTACAGTGCATCCTCCCACAGCCGGAGGGCTTGCTCGATACGCTCGACAGGATAACGCTTGATTTTCATTTTCCCCTCCGAGGGAAGTAGGATTATTTATTCACCTAGAATCATTTCTGGACGAACAGAGGATTATAGCTATTTTTTACTATTTTGTCAACCCCATTAGGCTAAGATTAGATAAAAAATAACATTCACCAAAAATAATCCCGCAGCTTCTGCTGCGGGATTATTTTGTTTATTTTTGATCCTTTACGGATATCCAGCTTGGGATTGGCGGGTTGGGCCAGGGATGGTTGAGCGAGGGTGGTTATCAATGTCAAAGTCAAAGTCGAGTTGGTTCTCGTGCGTTTCAAATATGTCAGAAATCTGGGTCAAAGTAGCGTATTCGACTTCTGACATTTTATCGATTTGAGTTAAAAAGTTGTCCCACCATTCAAGTCGGTTTTCCCAATAATTTGAGTCTTTCTTTGTCGTGGTCCATTGCTCTGGGATTCCTGGAGCCCCTATTTCAGCTAACCACTCCCGCGGCTTGGTAAAAACAGCGTAGGTATTAATTCGGTTCTCGTATCGATTTTCCAGCGCCTCTTCGATGTAATCTAAACCGTTAGCGTACTCGCCGTGACCGATATGAATGTAGTCACCGTTAGGATCATGGTCAAGCCAGTTGTCGCGGCTTGGTCGCCAGACCCAACTAGACATTTCTTCTCCTTCACCGTGTCCGGCCAAAGCCACACCCCAGAGAATCTGAAACTCAGGGTAATAGCGATCAAAGTAAGTCATCTGATCCTGGATTTCATCTTCAGTCATTCCAGAAGCAACATGAGTTGGTGAACCACCAGCATCAACAATATCCTGTCGGACTGAGTGGTAAAGATGGTCATTGCAGGACTCGTGAGCGTGAGCGTCGATTTCATGCCCCATGGCTTCAAAGTCAGCAAAGAAAGTCGGGTCATATTCAGCCACGGCCTGAGAGAAAGTCCAGTCTGTACCGTAATTAATTTTCGCTCCATGATCAGTGACCATTTCCCCAAATTCACGCAGAACGTTAGTAAAGTGCAAGGTCAGGGTTTCGTTCCCGTCATAATCAGGGATGGTGGCTTTTTGGTTTTGACAGCTACCCACGTCTTCTTCGTTATGAATAACAATAGTAAAGAACAGGTCATCAGGCACCGGTCCGATCTTCTGAGTCACTGGATCAGGGTCTGTTATTGAGATGGGCCCAGTTTCAACTTCTCGATTCTGGAAAACAAAAATCAAAACAACCACGACTAAAATAATCGTGGCTGTCCCAGTGATTCCGAGAATAATTTTTTTCGACCTAGACAAACTTTTGATGTTTACCTTCTATGCGATTGTAACGTCTGTAAGATCTGACGAATCAAATCTCGACCTAGAATGTAGAGCTCAAGGCTCTAGTGTCCTTTAGAAAGGAGGTGATCCACGAACAGCTTCCGCTACCCGTGCCTTGTTACGACTTCGTCCCTATCATCGAATTCACCTTCGGCCGTCCTACAACGACCTTCGGGTGCCCCCGACTCTCTTGACGTGACGGGCGGTGAGTACAAGACCTGAGAACGTATTCACGGCGCCGTAATGATGCACCGTTACTAGCGATTCCAACTTCACGGAGTCGAGTTGCAGACTCCGATCCGAACTGAGACCGGCTTTAAGGGATTAGCTCCACCTCGCGGTTTGGCAACCCGTTGTACCGGCCATTGTATCATGCGTGTCGCCCTAGATGTAAGAGCCATGCTGATTTGACGTCATCCCCACCTTCCTCCTTCTTACGAAGGCAGTCTCGCGTGACACTTGTAACACACGATAGGGGTTGCGCTCGTTACCCCACTTAAGGGAACAGCTCACGCCACGAGCTGACGACAACCATGCAGCACCTGTCTAGCACCCTCGAAGGAAGCCCCTATCTCTAGGGGTTTGCAGCTAGATGTCAAACCTAGGTGAGGTTCCTCGCTTAGTATCGAATTAAACCGCATGATCCACCGCTTGTGCGGGTCCCCGTCTATTCCTTTGAGTTTTAGCCTTGCGGCCGTACTCCCCAGGCGGGATACTTAACGCGTTTGCTTGTTTGAAGCGACACTGGAAGGGTCGATACTTCCAATGCCTAGTATCCATCGTTTACAGCGTGGACTACTGGGGTATCTACGTAATGTTACTCCTTTAGCATAGAAATACTAAAGTGGTCCCGGTTTTTGTCGGGACTCCCACGATCGCCCGTGGGTTCGGACTATATCATTACCTCAAATGAAATTTTCGGAGATTGTAGATTTTTGAAGGATTGCCATAAGAAGAAATCATTAGTTTTAGGACGCGTTGTTTCTTATATCCTTTCCAGAACTTGGAAAGGTTTGTTGCTTCTACACCTCTAACGAATCCTATTAACTTATGGAATTTCTTGATATTTTTTTCGGTCTCTATTTTTATTTTGCCATCTTTAGGAACATTCCTTGCTTCTATTCCTAAACTTTTTAAGAGATACATATAATCAGCTCTTAATTGTGGGTGGTCACAGGCAAGGAACACGGTTCTAATTAACCATTTTGTTCCGCCTCTGCTTCCATTTCGGTAAGCTGGATAAAAGCAGAGACCACCATCACAACTGAAAGCCGCTCT
>CAYZPO010000081.1:0-3622 GCA_964480695.1 uncultured Gammaproteobacteria bacterium
CTAAATGATCTCAGCTCTGATCAATCCAACACTGTTGTTTTTGCTATACCTTTAGAAATTCTCCGCGCGTTTGAAAGGATGGGTGAATAACTTAATAATAAATAAAAATATGCCAGTAGAAGATAGTCGGGGCATGTCCCCAGAAGCCCAAGAAAATAAAACTTATTCTTTAAAAGAGGTAACAACAGGACTAGGTCAAGGCAAAAAATATAGACGTGATTTTAATAAAGATGGGTCTAGCGGAACAGAATACCTAACCCCCTGGGGTGAAAACTCATTTAGGCATGATGTTGTTGGAAATCCTGACGAACAAGATGGTTGGGGAGGTTCGACTCAATTAACCCTTTCTACACTAAAGAATGGTGCATGGGCAGAGGAAGGCTGGGAGCTTCAAAAATGAAAATAAAAAAACAGACCTGGCCGAAGCTTGGTCTGTTTTTTTATTTTACAAAAGAATGACTAGGGCAACTACTCCAGCAAGTAGAATCCGATAAAATACGAACGGCCAGTAGCTTATTCGGGAGACTAGAGCCAAGAGGAATTTGATGGCAATTACTCCAGAGATCATAGCCATGATGAAGCCGGCCAGAAGTGGAACAAATTCGATCGTAGCTGAGCCAGTTGAGAGGTCCAAGAGTGACTTAGCGCCAGCAGCGCCGATTGCTGGAACGCTCAAGAGGAACGACCAACGAGCGGCCGTAGCTCGGTCAATCCCTGAGAACAAACCAGCAGTGATCGTGATTCCTGAGCGCGAGGTTCCTGGGATCAGGGCCAATATCTGAACACAGCCGATCACGATCGCCTGCCACCATTTGATTTCTTGAATTTTGTCGACTGATTTAACCCTTTTCGACACAATGTCAGCAATTCCCAGTACGACAGCCCAGAACACGAGTGAGCTTACGACTACGAGCGGTGTGCGCAAAGCGCCTTCAATCAGGTCGCTGGCAAAGTAGCCGACTACGAGCACAGGGATCGTGGCCACAATCAGCATCCAGGCCAGCGAACGCTCAACAGACGGTCGATTCGAGAACAAAGCTCGGAGCAATTTCTTGATATCATGTCGAAGAACCAGAAGCACAGCGACCAAGGTCCCAAGATGCACCACCACGTCAAAAGCCAAATCTTGTAACGGCCAGTTCAAAAATTCTGGTACCAAAATTAAATGTCCTGACGATGACACTGGTAAAAACTCTGTTAGGCCCTGAATGAAGCCAAGGACTATTGCTTGTAATACTGTCATAATAATGTAGCGGAAGGCTTCAGCCTTCCATGTCGGCTGCAAAATGGAACCCTAAAGGGTTCCGCTACAGACGAGATGTGATCCAGTCTGCAACCACCCCGATCATCTCTGGCTTGTTACTTAACATATCATTCGCGTGCCCAATCTTTTTCTCTTCAATCTTTTCAGTCACGTCCGGTCGGAGATTAAATAAGGCTTGAATACATTCGAACGAATGATGGGTATCGTCCTCGCTTGCGACCAACAAAATCCTTTGGTCATCTTTGATTTTCTTAATAAACTTATCAGTTTTGACTCCGCGATAATTTAGTCCTGGAGACAACGCCACACCAGTCTTTAATTCTGGACGCTCAGCCATAATCTTTATAGTTAGATTAGCTCCGATCGATCCACCGACTAAAACAGTATTCGCTTCAGTCGCTCCTTTTTCTTCAAACCAAGACAATGCACCTCGAACGTCGTAAATCTTCATCTGTTGCTCTTGATCTGTAAACTGAGTGTAATCAAGCTGACCGCCTTCAATGGATTCACCGTGACCGCGCTCATCAATGGCAAGTGAAGCAATACCTCGGCCCGCGAGCTCGTTAGCAAAATCTCGCCAAGCCTCTTTAGTCGCGGGCATCATGTGTAGCAATAAAGCATATGCTTTCGGCGACTCAACAGAATAGTAGTCTCCAACAATAGTAATCCCATCTTCAGTTTTAAAAGAAATTTTTTCTGACATAATCGATATTCCTTAATTGATTGTCTTCGTATTGAAACTGCGCCACCTCTCCCGGATACAAGGCACCATGAAAGGTCTCAGTCCGACCCATGACCTCTTCTTCTAAATCATCCTCCACCAGGTTATCCAGTAAATTAACAGAAATCATATTATCGTGTTTCCATATAAGCTCGATAACACTCAGTGCAATAGAACCGACGCTTAGGAAAAGTTAGATTTTTGGCCACAGTAATATCCTTGTTGCACTTTTCGCACTTAGCTTCTTCAAACACAGCAATATTGGCTCGCCGAATCATTTTCTGCATCCGATACACTGGATGACAATTCGGTGGAGCGATCTTGAACTTTTTATAAAACTCGATCTCCGGCCGCAAGAAAGCAAAACGCCGTCCACACTGTTCGTCCATAATAGGCACACCAACCCAGTCATCAGTGTCCATATCTTCAGCCAAATCCGGAATCTCACTATTTGATCGTGTCTTGGACTCATCAATCAAGTCTTCACCAATCGCCCCTTCAGATTCCGGATCGTACTCTAGTGCCCCAAGTCTCTTGCCGTCAGCTTCGTCTGCTCCAAAGTATAGGGCAGCTCCAGACTGAGCAAAGTAACACGGAGAATGTTTTAGTGGGAAAAACTCGCCATACTCGCCTGTCTCAAGCATCTTAGTCTTGATCTCATCAACCAGTTTCCAATACTCATCTTCTGGATATTCTTTATTAAAGATATAAAAATTCTTTCGTGTTAGTCCAACACATCCAAAACAGTTCTCACAATTAACACACTGAACACAATACTCGAGATTCTGTGCTTTCTCACAAGAAAAACAAAAACGACAACTCTTAGCTTTATAAAGACTGACGCAAGAAAAAGAATCGGAAACATTAATCACGTCTAGACAATATGCATTATCATGCGTGTCAGCAGCAGTAGATGCACAGCGATACATGTCTCGGCTTGATTTAACACAGAAATAGCAATATCTACAGTTGCGGACATTGTATAAATATTCACCGACTGAACCCTCATCATCATAACTCATCTTTTCTGGCCAAATCGCTTCAGCCATCTGTTTTTCAAATTTTCCTTTCTGCTTATCGACCTCGGCCCGACTGCGTAAATTGATTTCCTTGATTTCCTTGATATATTCTTCTTTGCTCAACTGCTTATCAAAAAGAATATATTTCTTCCGTCGCCAATTGGTAACTCCGAAACAGTACTCGCAATCGTTGCACAAAAAAGCAAAGGCTGAATTTATGATGTTGCCACAATCTCGGACATAACGTGAATTATGAATTCGAGCCGCGTCATCAATCTCATAACATTCACGGGCTGTGGTGACATTATGAACGTCTGCCGAATTTTCAATTAACTCACTCCAGACACAGAAAAAAGAATTTTTGCTTTCAGTCAGAACATTAAAGTAACTGTTTACATCACCACCAGAACTTAGAGCGATTGAGTTTTCTGGTTCCTTGGTGTTACGTGTGGCGTTCAAAGGAACGTCAAGCAGGAGCTTGTGAATCTGATCGATCACCGGTTTACTTGAATCATATTCTAAATTAACCGAAGAAAAATCCTGGTCAAACCACTCCTTGTCTGGAAGAACCTTGATCCTAGTTGCTGGGTGAACATACGTCAGGACCGGCTTTTTTGT
>CAYZPO010000082.1:0-3594 GCA_964480695.1 uncultured Gammaproteobacteria bacterium
TCAAGAGCTTACAGCAGAATTTGCAAGAGAACAGGCCACTGATACCCAAAGATTAGCTGAGGAGATTGTTTCAACAGAGCAGGAGGTTGCAGACTTGCGTACACAACTTTCAAAAACAACCAATGAAGATACCAGAAAGGACCTTGAAGATAGGATTGCAAAAGAGGAAGCAGCACTACTTGCAAATAGCGAGTTTATTTCTAGCATGGAAAGCGCTGTAACAGAAGCTCGACGACGAGCAAGCCTAACTGATCTTGAGAGGGCCATTGAAGACTTTGAGACAAAGCGTTCCTTGGCTCAATCAGAGTTTGATTCAAAGATGGAGCTTTTACAAGCGGAATTTGCTGCTACTCAAGCCAAAGAACAACAGGAAATTGCTAATTTTGAACTTAAAGAAGCGGTTATTACTGAGTTAGCAAAACAGGCCTCTGAAAACCATGAAGCTCTTGCAGAGCGCAATTTCCAGATCACTAAGAATCAAATTGAAGCTGAGATTAAACTATATCAGCGTTTAGCAGATGCTATTGCGGAAGTTAGGGGGGGAACTTCAAGAGAGCTTAGGGGGGTTCAAGATATTACCCCAACGTCCGTTAATAATGTTAATGTTACATTGAATGCAGCGGGAGGTTCTGAAACACAAAACCAAGATTTAGCAGATACAGTTGCAAATGCAATAATGGAAAAGCTGCAAATAAATCAAAGAGTGCCGATTTAGTATGAGTATCACAGTCAATATTGAAAGCGTAGATCGTTCGGATCATATCGACTGGTCGAGTCTGGAAATAGAACAGAATTTGACTGATGAGCTGGATGTAGCAAGTGTCTTATATCGACAAGGTTACCGATCCTATATACCAGAAGTTACTGAGGAAATTGAAATAAATGATGGAGCGACAAAGATATTCGGTGGTCAGATTATAAGTATTTCTGAGAGCGTAATGAGTGGGGCTGGTGGCTTGGTTTATGAGGTTAAGTGTGTGGATCATACTTATGCCTTCGATGCTCAGTTGGTTTCGACGACTTATGAGAACGAAACAGTAGCGGATATTATTGATGATATTGTGACGAACTTTACAGATGGATCTTTTACGACACTTAATGTTGTCTCCACTTTTGTCATTAAAAAGATAGTATTTAATCAGGTTGAGCCAAGTCGATGTGTTAAACGGTTGGCAGAGATCTTGCAGTATCACTGGTATATCGATCCGGATAAGGATATTCACTTTTTCCCAATTCTCACAGAATCTGCACCATTTGATTTGACTGACAGCAGTGGAAACTATGTTTACAGAAGTCTGATTAGGCGCTTGGAAGGCTCACAGCTTGCTAATAGAGTAATTGTCCGTGGTGGCCAGTATGATGAAGCCTCAACATTTACTGACGATATTACTGTTTCTGGTGATGCAAGTCTATCATTTACACTTCCTTATCAGATGGCCAATTTAGCGATTAGTGTTGATACGGGTGGAGGGTTTGTTTCAAAGACGGTCGGTGTTGAGTTTATTGATGATTTTACCTCTGTTGACGTTCTTTATAACTTCCAAAACAGCTCGATTAGGTTTGAAACCGTTTTGAGTGGTGGAGACGTTATTAGATTTTCCGGTAATCGAAAGATTCGTGTTTTGGCTATTGCGCAAGATGCAGCAAGTATTGCCCAGTTTGGAACACGATCTAAGCTTATTCGTGATACTACCATTGAAGATTTAAATATTGCTCGGAAGCGCGCGCAGGCCGAGATTGTGAGGTTTAAAGATGAACTGACCGAAATCAACTTTACTACACGGACTATCGGACTTAATGTGGGAATGTCGATGAATTTGAATAGTGCTGAGCGTGGAGTCAACGCTGATTACATTATTAGAAAACTAACTTTTGCAACGATTGATCCAAACACGTTTGAGTACAGGGTTAATTTGGTAAATACCAGGAGTCAAACATTTTTACAGTTATTACAATCTTTATTTGAACCTGATCCTTTAATTGCGGATGAAACAGAGGTTAGTGAGGTCATTGAAACTGACATTGTAACTGTTGCAATTACTGAAACGATTGACACAGTGACACCGCAAGAGGATGATTTCACCGTAACCATCAGTGAGGATATTCAGGATGATCCTTTGGGAGCTAACGTAGAGCCAATATGGGTACTTGCTGATCATATTCCAAATCCTTGGCCTACCGACACAAAACGTAATGGTCTATTAAACGTATCAATGAAACTAACTTAGTATGAAGAAGAAAAAAAACAACAAAGAGAAAGTTAAAATTAAAGGTGTTATCCAGGCCTTTACTCTTAGAGCTGGTAAGGATAGCGTGGCCTCTAATGGTAGAAATGTCCTTGAAATTCTCCGTGAATATATACGCAGTGGTAACGAAGCCTTATTATGGATTTTGGAAGGTGAGGGTTTTTTGAAACGACACACTAAGAAGGAAAATCTGATCGTGACTGTTGGGCGTGCCGTTTTGGCAGAACGATTAGCGGGTGGAACCACTTATACCGGGGAGGTAAACTATGGAGCTTTGGGAGATGACAATACGGCAGCAACTAACGCAGATATTGCACTTGGAAATGAGACTGATCGTTTTCAGGTTAGCTCACAGGCCTTTGATGAGAACATTTCTTATATTGATTTCTTTATTGAGGCTGGAACAGCAACAGGAACACATGAAGAGTTTGGGAACTTTATTGATGGAACTGGAGTCGCAGATTCCGGTCAGATGTGGTCTCACTTGATTACCGGTGGATGGGTCAAGGGAGTAAATGATAGCTTATTCATTTCATGTCAATATACAATTTCTTAAAAATATATGAGTCAATCAAGAGAAAATTTTGCACCATCCGAGGTATTACCTGCCTCTGATCTTATAGATGTTTCCAAAAACGCAAATGATGGTGGTGGTTTTCGGGATGATATTAACGCTGGTGAAACCATCAATGGTGCAACAACACCGGTAGCTGTTTATCAAGACACCTCAGATAATGAGCTTTATGCTTGTGATGCTGATGATTTGGATAAGCTTGAATTTGTTGGTTTTGCCACAAGTAATAGTACCGATGGGAATCCGATCGACTTTCAGAGTTCCGGTATAGTACGAGGGTTTACAGGACTTGCCGAAGGTGAGCTTTATTATGTTCAGGATGATAAGACTATTGGAACGGCCGTTGGTACGAACAGGATATTAGTCGGAAGAGCAATCAGTACCACAGAATTATTGATCGTTAATGAAGGTATGGGTCACCCGTTGATTTCAAGCTTTGGAGTCAGTGCGCCAAACATAGCTACTTCTGTAAGATTTGGTCAGATATGTACAAATGCAGATGGATCTAAGATGTATTTAGTCCATGCTACAGGCACAGAGCCGAATACAGTTGTTACTGTTGTTAGATATGACCGTGATGGAAGAACAGGAAATTATTACTTTGTGGGTTCTGCTCAATTGGCCGAGGCTACATATGGATCAAAGGATGGAGATCAGGCAGGAATTTGTGCCGGAGATACATATGTATGGGTGGCGTTTAGAAGTGACAACAATACTGATGTCATGATTGTGCGGTTAGATGATGATTTGGCTAATCCACAAATCATGACTATT
>CAYZPO010000083.1:0-3478 GCA_964480695.1 uncultured Gammaproteobacteria bacterium
TGAGAATCAATTACTGGAAGGCAAGTGATGATATTTTTAATAAAGCTAATTTAGAAATCAATAATACCTTAACTGTATAATCCCCAATGAAAACTTGTATCCTGATTAGTTTATAATAATTTTTTAACCGGTATGAAGAAAATACTTGACAAACAGTCAACGTTTTATTTAAATGGGAGTGAGCGCTCGCTTTTTAGCTCAAACAATTCTTGAAACCCTGTAAAATAGAGATGTTAGGATTCAGCTGATTTTGAGTCTGTTAAACACAAACATATACAATCTGGAACTATTGGATAATAATCAATACATATCATAGGAATAGGGTAAAGGTTATCGTGGCGAACTATAGTGAACTTGGATTTTGTCGTTGAGGTCAGTGCATTTATTTACTGAATAAAGAACACTAATGCATTTGATGAAACAAAACTATATTGCTCTGATACAAATGGATCTTATCACCAGAGTCTGATCATCTTTTATTTGATCGCTCCAATTGACCGACCATGCACCATATTTGCCCTGTGGGTTTTGGAAACGAGGAACTATGCATTAACTATAATAAAATTGGGGCCTGCAAATGGAAAAACAACTTCGCCGTATCAGGTGGTTGACCAATGAAGAATTAGAACGAGTTCACCAGTACTCCCTAGATATTCTTTGGGAGAGAGGCATGCGCGTTACGCATCCCGAGGCGGTTGAGTTACTTACAGCTTCAGGGGCCAGGTATGACAAAGAGACGAAGATGGTTCATTACCCACAAGATTTGGTGGAGCGTTGTATCGAATTGGTTCCTCGAAAAATAGTATTGGGCGGGCGCTTATTTGAAAAGGATGTTATACTGACTCCCGAGACAGGACCTTTCGCCCGTTCATTAGGAGCGTGCGAGAGATACGTCGACGTCCTGACTAGGGTTCAACGAATAGCACGGCTTGACGATGTTAAAGAATTCTCACAGTTGACAGATGCTCTCGAGAACATCCATATCGGTTGCGCTGGTATACCCAACGACGTGCCTATCGAAATGAGGGACTTTCTTATTACCAGAACTTATTTCGAGAACTCCACCAAACCATTTATGATTAACCTTGACAGCCAGCTACAGACAAAAGCCATAATTGATCTGGCATTAGCCCTACGCGGCAGCCGAGAGGAACTAAGGAAAAGGCCACCAATCTCCATTCTGATTTCTACAACCTCTCCGGCGACTATAATCGATCCTGTTGTCGATATCATACTACTCTGCGCTCAAAGTGGGATCCCAATGGAGCTGAATGCTACGCCTCTTATGGGAGGTACTGGGCCGGTCACACTCGCCGGAATTATACTTTCCATAAATCTTGAAATTTTATCTCTCATTGTTCTTGCTCAGTTATCACATCCTGGATCTCCAGTTATCTACCGCTCAATTCCTGTGGGCTTAAATATGTCCAATGGCTCGATGGTTACAGGAGCACCTGAAAATGACCTCGGCCATGCAACCCTAGCTCAACTGGCCTCGGAAAAGTACAAATTCTTTCCATCCGTGTTCGGAATGGGTACTGATTCGATGTTGGCCGATGCTCAGTGTCAAATGGAAAGAACAGTTGCAACTATACTGTCTGCACACAGCGGAGCCTCTATTTTGGCCGGGGCAGGCATGCTAAATCAAGGAAACATTCTTGATCCGGTTCAATTGACCATCGATGACCAGTTATTGGACTATGTTTATCGAACTCTCCAAGGGTTCGTAATTGATGATGAGACTTTAGCTAAAGACGTACTGATGGCAATTAAACCCGGTGACGAATTTATCTCCCTTGACCACACCCTGAAGTATTTCAGGACTGAGCATATTTTGCCTAAATGTTTGAACCGTAATGATCGAGACACATGGGAAGCGGAGGGTGGCAAAGACATGGAAAAGCTCGCTAGCGAACGAGCAATTGACTTGCTGGGAAAGCATCAAGTGATTCCCGTGGCTAATGAAGTCAAGAAAGATTTTGAAGAAATCACGAAACAACTAGCTAAAGTGTCCAAAGTGACCTAGATCAAAACGGTCGTTATTATAGGATGACGCCTAATCCGATGATACCTTCACAGTTTTAAGGTTATTGATCAGTTATACAGATCTTGAAATCCCCGAAAGGAGAAAAATATGAAGAAAGTAAAGCTGAGCATGTTATCTATCGATGAGGTAAATTTAATTCATCAAGCCGAACTGGATATCCTAGAGAATACTGGAATTAAGATTTCACACGAGAAAGTTTTAAAAATGCTCGCTGATATAGGCGCGAAGGTCGACTTCGACACGCAAGTGGTACGTATTTCGACTGATCTGGTGGAAGCCGCATTGCGAAAATGTCCTAAAAATGTAGTCTGTAGTGGTCGAAGCAAGAAAGACGACAGGATAATGGGTCCCGACCAAGATCATTTCTTCAAACGCATCGCTGGTGCGGAAGAGACTTATGTTGATCCGAAAACTGGATTATACCGTAAGGGTTCTGTTTCGGATATCGCTGACTGGATTCGTGTCTGTGATGCCTTAAATTATGACTTTGTTTCAGGTTTCTACCCCGATACGCAAGAAGTGCCGGTCAAAATCAGAGATATCGTCGTGGCAAAGACTTCTTTTGAAAATAGCACTAAACATTTTGTAATCGGCCCATATGATGAGTTTAGTTTCAAGTACATGATCGAATTGGCAATGTCGATCAGAGGTGGCAAGAAAGCACTGAAGGAAAGACCCATGCTAAGCATTCTCGTTGCCTCTATTTCTCCTTTGCAGATTCCCGAAAACCAGGTAGACCTGATACTCATGGGTGGAGAACACGGCATACCAATCCTTCTTATGCCAATGCCGATGGCTGGGAGTTCTGCTCCCTGTACTGTAGCCGGAGTGGTGACTATGGCAGGGGCAGAGGCTTTGGCCATGAATGTAATCGCTCAGACTGCGAATCCGGGCAGCCCTGTTGTTTATACTCCACGCAGTGGTAATATTGATATGGCTACCGGCTTGTTGGCCATGGGGGTGGACTGGGCGATTATCGCCGCTGCCCAGACTCAAATGGCTATAGAATGCTACGGAATTCCAATCGATGTAATGGGGACAGCGAGCATGTCTATTACAACTGACGTACAGGCTGCTATTGAAGCGATGCTTTCTTCCTATGCCTCTCTGGCTGGTGCCAATTTGGTAGCTGGTGGCGGAGCTTTGGAGACAGGTTTAATAGCTGACCCTGTTTATACAGTTATAGTTAGTGAAATTAGCTTTATGGTCCAAAAGATCGTCGGTGGCTTCAATGTCAACCAAGATACAATCGCCAGAGAACTGATCGAAGAAATAGGGATTGGCGGCGAGTTCATGACTAGTGAGCACACACTTAATCATTTTAGAAGCGAATTCTATCGGTGCCCGCTTTTTAACTATGCTCTGCGCGACACTTGGGAAGCTGAAGGCGCTAAAGATATGAAAGAAAAAGCCAAGGAAAAGACTTTAGAT
>CAYZPO010000084.1:0-3362 GCA_964480695.1 uncultured Gammaproteobacteria bacterium
CGGCTGGGTCGGCGAGAATCGCGCGGGCAATACCCACACGCTGCCGCTGTCCACCAGATAGTTTTAAACCGCGCTCACCAACTTTGGTGTCATAGCCATCCTCTAGCTTGTCTACGAACTCGTTCACATTAGCTATTTTGGCTGCTCGATGGATCTCGCCCACGGTCGCCCCAGGTCGAGCGTAAGCAATGTTCTCAGCAACAGTACCGTCAAAGATCTCAACTTCCTGTGGCACGATAGCAATGTGACGACGGAACGAATCAAGATCCAGCTCTTGAATGTTGTGTCCGTCAAGCTGCACCTGACCAGAGCACACATCATAGAATCGAGGCACCAATCGAGCCAGAGTACTCTTACCTCCGCCTGAAGGCCCACAGACCCCGAGTGCTTCACCTGGCTTGATTTTAAGATCTACTCCATGAAGACCGCAGACAGTATTGGGGTAACAGAAGTGCACATTATCGAAGGTAATGCCACCATTGGTTGAAGATAGTTTTTTGGCTTGTTTTTTAGAGGTTACTTCGACCGGCTCATTTAAGATGTTTACCAAGCGGGTCACGCTTTCACTGGAGTCTGCGACGGCCTCATATATTCGCGACAGTTTATAGATCGAGCTATAGACTTTGTTCGATAGGATCAAGAATAACACCAGCGATCCGATTGAGATCGTGTCCTGTGTCACCTGATATACAGCCGTGGCTAGAACAGCAACTTTACCAAGGGTAACCGCACCTGAACGGAACCAGTCAAAGTTGATTTGCCAGAACCACTCAGCCAACTCATTAGTGAAAATATGGTTTTTCATTGAGCGGAACTTTTCATATTCACAACGCTCTTGAACAAACGACTGTACACTCTGCACATTGATGACAGCCTGTGTCATCATGTGGTCTGCCTTCTCATAGTTATCATGTCTAGCTCGACGCAATGGCCCGATTCGTTTTTCTGTGAAAAGAACCTGGGCCAGGTACAGTGGTATGGCACTTAAGAAGATTAGAGCCACCAGCCAATTGAGTGCAAACAGAATCGTGGCAACGAAGATGATCTCAAACAGAATAGGAATGACATCGAATAACAGGTCGCAGGCGATTTGAATTGTCTTGTGTGTTCCGCGAGTAATCTTACCCATTTTAGCTCCAGTGTTCTCACGAACATGGTAGCCGTATGATAATTCAAGTAGCTTGTTCATGCACCGCGAAGGCACATCGCGCTCTATGTTTAGAATGGTGCGGAAGATGTGTCGGTGTTTGGTGTTATTAACTGCGGTAACCAAAATTCCTGTTGTTAGAACAGCGATGATTAGCCAAACAATGTTTTTGATAGAGCCTTCACTCCAGTTATTGAATTGATCAAGAATCAGCTTGAAAAGATAAGGGTCGATCAACAGAACAGCTTGAACAATTCCAATCCAGACAAGGGTGATAATCAACTCTCGTTTATATGGTTTAATCAATTGCCAGTAAATTCTCCAGAATTTGAACATATGTGCCCCCCTGTTATGATCCGAGCGGGTGACGCACTTAGTCACCCGCACCGAACCTGCCTCGCTTGCGCGAGACAATGAACAAGATGCCTAGTCTACGAAAGACCGGGCGCAATTCAACCTTAGATAAATTTAACCAACCGTTCTGCGTGAGCAGAAAGGGATTAAATATCTTCAGTTGAATCAAAAAGCCTGACTTGCGTCAGGCTTTCCCTAAAAACAAATTGTCTAACTTAGCTTAAATCAAACTTCGATGCTTATTTTTAGAGAAAACCCGAGCAACACTGGCAATACGCATGCCAGCGCCAATAACAAAAACAAGAGAAGTCGGAATTTTTCTAAAATTGTTCATAAGCATTTTGTTCATATAGCGTGTCCCATCAGTGGGACGCCCTACAGTACTATAAGTCCGTTATAGTGTCAAATAATTACACTGGTTCCAGATTCGGGCGATAGTTAAGAGCTTCGCTCAGGTGCTGGGAGCTGATTTGTTTGGTTCTTTCCAGGTCAGCAATGGTGCGAGCGATCTTGAGCACGCGAGTGTAGGCACGAGCAGACAGGTGTTTCAAGTTTATGGCTTGTCGAATTAATTCCTGTCCTTTTTGATCCAGCGGACAGAACTGTTCAATTTGTTTGATTGTCATTTCGTTGTTGGTCACAATGTCCAAGGCTTGGAAGCGGGCTAATTGCTGGTCGCGCGCAGCTTGGACTCGTTGGCGAATCTTTTCTGAAGACTCGGCTTCGCTAGCCTTGAGCAGTTTATTGGTTTCTACTTTAGGTACTTCAATCCAGATATCAATCCGATCAAGCAAAGGGCCGGAAATGCGTCTGCGATAAGTTTGTAAGCGCCGCAACGAACAAGTGCATTGCTTGTCCGGGTCTGTGGCGTAACCGCACGGACACGGGTTCATGGCAGCCACGAGCATGAACTGAGCCGGGAAGTTAAAGGTGCCAGCAGCGCGAGCTACTGTGATCGTACCGTCTTCAAGCGGTTGTCGTAGAGTTTCAAGCACGTGTCGAGGAAATTCTGGAAACTCGTCCATGAAGAGTACGCCACGGTGAGCCAGACTGATTTCACCTGGACGAGGCCAACTCCCTCCCCCAACAATCGAGACGCTGGAGGCGCTGTGGTGGGGGTTGCGGAACGGACGAGCGCGTACCAGTGTTTTGGTTGATTCAAGTAAGCCAGCAATAGAAAATATTTTTGAGACCTCCAGAGCCTCGCTCGTAGTTAATGCTGGCAGGACTGAAGGCAAGGTCTTAGCTAGTAGTGTTTTGCCAGACCCTGGCGTTCCGGACATGAGAACGTTGTGTGCTCCGGCCGCAGCGATCTCTAGAGCCCGCTTAACAAATTCCTGTCCACGCACATGTTTCATATCATGATCATGCTTTGACATTCTGGTTGGTCTGAGTTTTGTTTGAGGTGCAGGTTCAATAGTTATTTCACCGGACAGGTGGTCAACCAGTTGCGAAAGCTTATCAACCGGGAACACTTCTAGGTCTTGGACTAGGGCTGCTTCAGCTGCATTATCTGTAGGAACAAAGATTTGTTGAAACCCTTTAGCTTTGGCCCCCAAAGCAGCGACCAGTACCCCGGTGACCGGACGGACTGATCCATCAAGCCCAAGCTCACCCAGGAATAAAGTTTTGTCCGAGTGTGGGATATCCAGTTCACCTAAGCTGGCCAGGAGAGCTAAAGCAATTGGTACGTCAAAGTGAGTGCCATGTTTTTTAACTCGGGCTGGAGCCAGATTAACAATGACTCGACCACGAGGGAAAGGTAGATTCGAGCGTTTAATCGCGGCTCGAACGCGCTCGCGTGCTTCTTTAACTTCAGTATCTGGTAGACCCACAATAAAGAAGTTGGACATACCGTAAG
>CAYZPO010000085.1:0-3236 GCA_964480695.1 uncultured Gammaproteobacteria bacterium
TGATCGAGGATACAGATTTCGTAGCTGACGCTGTAGATAGAGTGATCAAAAACTTCCCAGACGAAGTGGCTCGCTTCAAAGCCGGCGAAGACAAACTCCTCAAATTCCTTATAGGCATGGTAATTAAAGAAACCGAAGGCAACGCTGACCCAGGAACGGTGAAGAATATTTTGGGCGTGAAATTAAAGGAAAAATAAGCCAAAAAAACAGAACGCCCCGCTTGACACCAAGCGGGGTTTTTGATATGCTCATTGACCACAGAACGTTCACAATTGAGGCTATAGCCCAGGTAAGAAAGGTACTTGCCATGACAGACCCCAACAAACTTGACCCTCACACCAAAGGTAACCTACTAATCACGCTCGCGGCCATCGTGTTCATCCTGATCGGGACCCTGCTGATCGCGCACAGGCCATGGGACAACAGCCCGGAGCCAGGTGAAGATCGGGGGGTTTTCACTGACATGGTTCTGGCAGGATCCCCAGAGTGGGATCACGCCTACGTCAGCCTGGGCCTGAAGAGCTATGGAGATACGATCAACGTGTACTCCTTTGACAAGGACCAGCCTTGTAACATCGATGCCACCTTCGACATCGTCACCTACATCGTCTACAGTGACGGTCAGGGTGAAATCATCACGGCCGAAGCCATGCGTCGCGTCCCGCTCGGACACCGTACGGCAGACCCGAAGATGGTCGAACTGCTCAAGGAAATTCGAGCCAAGCACTGCGAATATCCCTGCCACACCCAACAAGACTGGGACCAATGGGATATTACTGGTCAGTGGCCTAAGCGGCACCCCTGCGGCCTGAAGTACGAAGACGGTCAACTCCACGTCGTGGAACTGGACCTGGTGGCCGAGGCTCGGGCTGCTCTGGCCGACGAGTCCTGAGCCTCTCTTCTCTTCCGCATCCGCCCTGCCGGCCGCCCCGTCATACAACGGGACAAGCAAAGCCGCACCTTGGGGGGGATGCGGCTTTGTTTTTAAAAACAAAATGGAACCCTGAAGGGTTCCGCTACACAAACCGCTGGACAAGGTCTCTTACCTTCTCATATTCTTTGACCCAATGAATCCGATCATCGCGGCGCCACCAGGTCAGTTGGCGTTTGGCGTAATGACGAGTGTCGATCTTAATTCGTTCCAACGCTTCTTCGAGCGTATTTTTATTTTCCAAATATTCACAGACCTGACGATAACCGATTCCGGTCATAGCCAAACCAACGCAACCGTACTTTTCTTTCAGAGTCTGGACCTCTTCGACTAGCCCCTCCTCAACCATTTGATCAACGCGAGTGTTAATGCGACGATACAGTTCCTCGCGATCTACTTCGATTCCAATCTGCAAGACATCATATTTTGATTCACCCTTTTGCTGTTGTTCCGAGAATGGCTTCCCTGTTTTAAAACAGACCTCAAGCGCTCGAATCAAACGGAACTTGTTCTGACGATCAATTGTTTCAGCTCCAGCTGGATCCTTTTCTTGATACATAACAAATAGATCTTCAAGTTCCTTGCTCTCCAACACCTTGCGTAACTCGCGATCTGGAGCTACGGCTGGGATATCTAAATTGTCAACAACGGCCTGAATCCAGAATCCGGTCCCACCAGCCAGAATCGGTAACTTACCACGTGAGACAATATCTTCGATCTTCTGTTCTGCATATTCTTTAAACCCCGCGGCTGTCATCTCCTGATTTGGATTAACCAAGTCAATCCCCCAGTGCGTAACACCTTGTACTTCGTACTTCGTACTTTCAGCTTCATCCTTGGGTTCTTTCGCAGTTCCTATATTCATCTCCCGATAAATCTGTCGCGAATCAACACTAATCACCTCGCCGTTAAATTCTTTGGCGAGTTTGATACTCATTGAAGTTTTACCCGAAGCAGTAGGTCCGAGAACAACGATTATCTTTGGTTTCATATATATAACTGATAACTGGTGTGTAGCGGAAGGCTTTAGCCTTCCATGTCAGCTAAATGGAACCCTGAAGGGTTCCGCTACACAGACAATTTTCCGAAAAGGATCCATTCCTTCGCTTGCGTGATTTCGACTTCCACAATCTGACCGATCAGATCTGGCTCGCCCATAAACTGAGTTACTTTCATTTCTCGTGAATTTCCTGAGCAGACACCGTCTTCGCAGCTCTCGACAAGAACTGACACTATTTGCCCAACAAACTTCTGATTCTTTTTCAAAACAATCTCTTCCATCAGGTCCTGAAGGACACGCCAGCGGCGCTTTTTTTCTTCCCGAGACACATCGTCTTTGAAAGCTTTGTACGCGACCGTACCTGAACGCGGCGAGTACATGGCTGTGTACGAGATATCAAACTCAACCTGACGATATAGATCAACTGTATCTTCAAACTGTTCCGGAGTCTCACCACAGAACCCGACAATGATGTCAGTTCCCAAGGCCATGTCTGGAACTCGTTTCTTAATCTTAGTTATCGCCTCCAAATACTCCTCGCGTGTATGTTTACGATTCATCCGCGTCAGGATTTCATTGTTCCCTGACTGTACTGGCAAGTGCAAAAAATTCATCTGCTTAGGCAGAGCTAAAGCATCAATCTGTTCATCATTCATGTACCGTGGATGCGGAGCCGTAAAATGAATCCGCTCAATCCCATTAATCTGATTCAGTTCCCAAAGCAGGACAGCAAAATTATCCTTGTATGGATTATCTTTTGAAAAAACTTCAGGATCCGGAGCCTGGTACGCGTTCACGGCTTGACCCAACAACGTGATCTCCAAATATCCGTTCTGAGCGAGTGAGCGAACCTCTTCCAGAATGTCAGCCAGCGGTCGATTCTGTTCCATTCCTCGCGCTGCCGGAACAACACAATAAGTACAAAAATTATTGCACCCGGTCTGAATAGTAACAAAGGCCTGAGTCTTGGAATCATATCGCGGAGCAATTTGCATGAACTCATTCTCGCTCTCTGTGCTTTCGACCAAGTCTGGTCGTAGTTCAGCCACCCACCGCGGTAACTGCCCCGCATCCATAGTTGGAAAAAACAGATCCACTTCAGGTAGTTTCTTACGCAAAGCTCCGTCCTTGTCTCGTCCAGCCATGCACCCAGTGACAGCAATAATCATGTCCGGCTTAGCTTTTCGACGGGTCTTAACTAACTTTTTGACTTTACCAAAAATCCGATCCTCAGCAGTCTGCCGAACTGAACAGCTATTCAACAAAACCAGATCAGCCTCTTCCACCTGATCAGTCTCGTTCATC
>CAYZPO010000086.1:0-744 GCA_964480695.1 uncultured Gammaproteobacteria bacterium
AGACACTGGAAAATATTTACCATATTCCCCATCTTCTAACATCTTGCACTTAATCTCATCCATCTTTAACCAGTATTCTTCTTCAGAATATTGTTTATTAAAAATACAAAACTCTTTTCGCTGTAATCCAACACACCCAAAACAGTCACGGCAATTAACCGCCATCACACAATACTCACAATTTTCGGATTGAATACATCGAAAGCAGAACTTACAGTCTGAAGATCCTGGGGTAGTAATACAATAATGACAACGAGAAGAATCTTTCGGAGCCCAGGAATTACTGACTTCTTCACTTTTACCAAAAGACCAACAGGTTTGAAAATTATCAACTGCACCACTAACAGAAGAAAAACAGCTATAACATCTAGTGGCATCGGTCAAATAATCTCCGGTACAATCAGTGGTCCGTTCATTAAAATTCTCTGGCCAGACAGTGTCATTCATGAGAAGATTATCCCATTTTTCAAAATACTCCTTTACCACACTTCTCTTTCCTAGATCAATCTGACTTACTCGCTGCTCATACTCTTCTTTAGTTAGTTGTTCATTAAAAAATATATACTCGCAGTTACGCTTATTGGTTGCACCAAAACAATTTTTGCAATTTCGGCAATCAAATAAAAATACAGAATCCATACAATCATGCGAAACAGAAATGTACTTACTATTAAAAATACGTTCGGACTCTAATACATGATGAGACTTACTGGTGTGTTTGCCAGTAAAAATCAAAGAACAATC
>CAYZPO010000086.1:754-3077 GCA_964480695.1 uncultured Gammaproteobacteria bacterium
GCATCAAGAGCAACCGTGCAATAAAAACTATTTATCGTTTGACAACCCAAAACAAAGTAACTATTTTTATCACCAAACGAAACTAGGGCAATTGAATTTTCTGGTGGAACGATACTCCCTGATGCTGGATATGGAATCTTGAGCTGTAATTCGCGAATATGATCAAATACCGAACGACCTGAATCAAACCCCAAATTAATTTTAGAAAAATCTTTATCGTACCACTCTTTATCTGGAATAACTTTTATTCCACTGGCAGGGTGATGATATGTTAAGACTGGGTCGCCGGTTTCAAAATGTTTATTCCACCAAAATTGAAACCCTGTAGAGAAAAAACCAAGATAGGCCCAACGCGTATTAGGATCCATCTCTATTACTGGAACATTAAATTTATAATACTGCTTAATTTCTTCCTGGACAAGATTCCATTTCTTGCCAGTGATTTCACACTTTCGCTCGCCGGATTTGAGGGTGTCGAGGATCTCTTTCATCTTGGCATCAAATTGTGGGGTCTTGTTAGCCATTTTTTTCTAAATACTCTAAATAACACTTGCGACAATGCACCTTCTTGTTAGGATAAGTCGCGTTCTTGGCCACGACTGTGTCGGTCTGGCACGACGTGCATTTCTGTTCTTCGAACAAGGCTGAGTTCTGTTCCAAGAATAAATCAAACACACGTTTAATAAAATGTTCAGTCGGGGCCGGAACTTTGTTCTTGCGATAAAATTCGAGCTCAGGCTTTAAGAAGCTGTAACGCCGGCCCATAGCTTCGTCGAGTAGTGGGATGTTGGCCCACTCTTCGTCTTTAATGTCTGCGATACAATCTGGTACCTCGGAAGATTTACGCAAAGCTGATTGATCAATGTCGCCAATCGCGCCATCTGCTTCAGGATCAAACTCTGGGGCTCCGTACTTCCCTGCCTCGTCCTGCGCCAAATAAATAATCAAACCATTGTCCGGCCAGTAACTATAGAAGGAAGACGCTGGGAAGAACTGTCCATACTCGCCTCGTTCTAGCATGGCACATTTGATTTCATCTAGACGCTGCCAATACTCTTCCTCGTCGTACTGCTTATTAAAGATACAAAACTTTTTATGCCGCAACCCAAGACAACCGAAGCAATTCTCACACTCATACAAGAACGAACTATATTCAACGTTCTGGCAACCAGCCACGTTCCAAGAAAACTTAGTCTTAGCACAATTTTTGGCAATGTTATTCAGATAACATTCACTAGCATCATAAAGGCCGCCGCAATAAGCCGAGGAGTGAACATCACCGGCCAAGTAAGTTACTTGATGTAAATCTCGGAAGTTCCCGTCTACTCCAGCAAAGACATATTTACAGTCAGTGGCATTGATCATGTACTCACCCAGAACGTTCTCGCATTTTTCATTAAAGTTCTCTGGCCAGATTGCCTCAGACTCCATTAAGTCACGGAATTTGTCCTGATACTTTTTCAAAGATGTGCGGCATGAATAATCAACCTCGGCTCGACGTTTTTCCCATTCTTCTTTTGAAAGCTGCTCGTTAAACCATAAATACTTTCGATGACGTTTGTTCGTGGCTCCAAAACAATTCTGACAATCGCGACAATCAAATAAAAAGGCCGAATCCATACAGTCATAGCATCCGTGAATAAAATGACAGTTGTGAATTCGGTGGGACTGTAAGATGTGATAGGAATCTGTAATCTTGCTTCCAGCTGAAACCTCAGCCGATCGTTCTAGACCCATACCATCAGTGCAATAGAAACTATCACGAGATTGACATGCCATCATAAAATAACTATTGATGTCACCAAAAGAACCCATAGCAATTGAACCTTCTGGTTTTACCATGTAGCGATTGGCTGGCAACGGGACCTTGAGTTGCAACTTATGAAACTGGTCAAAGAATGGGTTCCCTGGATCGTGCTCGATTGAAGTATCCAAATAATCATGATCAAACCACTCTGAGTCTGGCAAAGTCGGTATCTTGGTTACTGGATGCACAAAGGAAACAAACTGCTTCCCTGTTTCTGGATGCTGGTGATACCAAAACTGATACATTTCAAAAAATCCCACCAGTTGTTTCATCCGAGTCAAAGGTGACCACGGATGCGGTGGGACATTGAATTTCTTTAACCAGGAAATTTCTCGATCATCAAGCTGCCACTTCTCACCCGTGAGCGTGCACTCACGCTCGCTAGGTTCAAGAGCGTTGAGGATCTTTTTCATCTTTTGATCAAACTTTGGAGTTTTGCTCATAAAATTCTTCTTAGCCATCTCTGATGGCGTCTGATTCATGGCCGGATCAGAGATCCGTTAGAAGACTTCAAAA
>CAYZPO010000087.1:0-2973 GCA_964480695.1 uncultured Gammaproteobacteria bacterium
AATAATGATTCGCGCCCAGGTGCCACCGCCAAAAATAAAACCGATCCAATCAAAAACCGGATCAACAATCCGGCTGGCAATAACCGCGCCAACCAAGGCGCCGATCAAACTTCCTAGGGTGTGGATAAATCCAAAAAATGCTCCGTAAAAAACAAAGCCTCCTACGATTATGACCAGAATTAGGTCTACTAATGAAACCTCCATATTTACTCTATTTTAGGAAATAAAGCTTCTCCTTTTTCTATTTTACCACCTAGAGCCAGTTCTTTGCCAAGTTGCTCTGACAGCTTAGCTGCGGTTTCTGGCATGAATGGTGTGATCATTTTAGCTATTTGTTCTAGAGATTCTAAGAGCACATATAACGTGTCTTCAAGCGGTTTCTTGTCATCCTGCTTTGCCAGTTCCCAAGGTTTTTGCTCCTCAACGTACTGGTTAGCTCGACGAACCAAGTTCCAGGTTGCATCCAGGGCGTCATGGATCCGGACCTCGTTCATGGCAGTCTGATAATCGTTCCAGGAATCCCCAAGAAATCCTTCGGCTTTAGCAGGGACAGCTCCATCAAGGTATTTTTCAGTCATGGCTAAGACACGACTAGCTAGGTTTCCTAAGTTATCGGCCAGTTCAGCATTATATTTTGTATCAAACTTTTCCCAACCAATATCACCGTCATGTCCAAATGTTGTGGCGCTCATCAGCAGATATCGTGTCGCATCAACACCGTACTTCTCAACCAGATCTTTTGGAGCAATTACATTACCGATCGATTTACTCATTTTCTGTCCATCGACCAAGAAGAAGCCGTGAACAAATAATTGCTTTGGTAGCGGCAGGTCCAGAGCCAAAAGCATAGCTGGCCAAATCGTGGCGTGAACACGAACGATGTCTTTGCTCATTAATTGTAGATCAGGTGGCCACTGCTCTGGAGCTGATCCAGGTGATCCGTCCCAATTGATCCCAGTTAGATAATTCAAAAACGCATCAGGCCATACATAAGAGACATGATCCTCATCCCAAGGAAACGGCACGCCCCACTTAGTCTTGGTACGAGAAAACGAAATGTCATGCAAGCCTTGTTTGTAAAAAGACAGGATCTCTTTCTTTTTACTCTCAGGTCGAATCTTTAATTCATCAGATTCGATCCGTTTCTGCAGCTCATCAGCAAATGCAGACAACTTAAACATGTAACAATCTTCAGAGATAACCTCTGGCTCTTTTTGGTGGTCTGGACATTTTCCTTCGACCAAGTCGCGCTCAGTTTTGTATTGTTCACATCCGACACAATATAGCCCCTCGTGTTTTCCTTTATAAAGGTATTCTTTATCAAATAGATACTGTAAAACTTTTTGTACAGTCTCTTTGTGTTTAGGATCAGTGGTTCGCAAGAAGTTGTCGTTGCTAATATTCAACTGATCCCAGTTCGTCTCATACAAAGCCGCGACCTTATCAACAAAAGTCTGGTTCTCCATTTTTTCTTCCTGAGCTTTTTGTTCAATTTTTTCTCCATGCTCATCAGTTCCGGTCAAAAAGAAAGTTGTGTCACCGATCATGCGATGGTAACGAGCGAGTACGTCCGCAGCTACGGTCGTATAAGTATGACCGATGTGTGGCTCAGCATTAACGTAATAAATTGGTGTAGTGACGTAGAACTTACTCATAATGGGCTTATTACAATTACGAACTCGCCTTTAATGCTACCAGATTTAAGCTTGTCTGTCACTTGTGAACTTGTTCCTCGGTAGATTGTTTCGTGCAACTTGGTTAACTCGCGGCACAGGACAATTTTGCGGCTCTCCAGGCGTTCTGATAGTTCATTCAGAGTCTTTTCGATCCGGTGTGTTGATTCGTACAGAACAACCGTTGATTTTATTTCATGCAAGCGATCAAAGAATTTCTTACGGCCTTTTTTATGTGGAGGAAATCCTAGGAAAATAAATTCGTCTGCTGGGAACCCCGAGATAGAGAGCGCAGCGGTCAAAGCTGATGGCCCTGGGATCGGAATGATTTCGACTTCGTCCTCAAACCGACGTAATGCTTCAGCCACAAGTACACCTCCAGGATCTGAGATTCCAGGAGTTCCAGCGTCTGTTACTAAAGCAACTGACTTCCCTTCTGCTAGTTCATCCAGGATCTTATCTATCTTCTTCTTGTCAGAATGTTGGTGGTAACTCTGCAACGGTTTTTTAATTTCATACGACGCGAGCAGTTTCGAAGTGACTCGAGTATCTTCACATAAAATCAAATCAACTGAACGCAATGTCTCCAGCATTCGCTCAGACACGTCAGATAAATTTCCGATTGGTGTAGCTATGATAAATAGTTTCATATCGAGTTTATTTGTGTAGCGGAAGGCTTTAGCCTTCCATGTCAGCTTCGAAATGGAACCCTAAAGGGTTCCGCTACACAGACAATTCCTCAGTGTCATTTAATGCATCCTGAATTAATTTATCAACATCGAGCTTCCCTTCCTCCTGCCGAGCAACTCCAACGTTAGCCTTAGTTGCTGGGTGTCGAGGCACAAACAAGGAGCAGCAATCTTCGTGCGGAATAATCGACAGGTCATAAGTATCGATCTGCTTGGCTCGCTCAATAATCTCGTTCTTGTCCATTCCGATCAAAGGTCGCAAAATCGGGATTGTAACAGCATCGTTGATAGCAGCGATATTTTCAATCGTTTGCGAGGCGACCTGCCCAACAGATTCTCCGGTAACCAGTGCTTTGGATCTAATGTCTTTTGCAATCTGCTCCGCGATTCTTAACATTAAGCGTCGGTATAGAACGACACGATATTCGCCACGACATTCTTTAACAATTTCTTTTTGAATATCCAGAAACGGAACCATGTAAACTTTGGTCTTGATTTGCCACTGAGACAAGTTTTCAGCTAACTCATGAACCTTGTCGATCGCTGCGCGACTTGTCTGCGGTGCACTGTGGAAATGAACAAATACAACTTCGCAGCCACGTTTCATTAAT
>CAYZPO010000088.1:0-2926 GCA_964480695.1 uncultured Gammaproteobacteria bacterium
ATGACCAAGAAGCTACAGGTGAGTCGATCCCCCCGGACAAGAGCGAGACCACAGTTCCACTTGATCCAACTGGTAAACCACCAGGCCCTGCAATTTTTTCTACTGACACAAAGACTTTCTTTTCTGTAATCTCAATCCGAACATATAGGTCCGGTTTTTTAACATCAACTTTCTTATCCTTGGTGTTATCTAGTACATATGCCCCGACTTCTTTACTTACTTCCATCGAAGTCGCTGGAAACAGTTTGTGGCTGCGTTTAGTCACGACTTTAAAGCTTTGCCAGCCCTTGTCGTAACTCTGCACGAGCTCAAGCGCAGCGTCTTTGATTGCTTCAAAGCCAGGCTTCACTGTTAGCACAGGTGAAAACGAAGCGATTCCAAAAACTCGGCTCAGCCGACTTTTAACTTCATCGACATCACTTTTATCATCTAGATCGATTAGCATTCGTCCAAAAGTTCGTCGAACTTTAGTCTCGGCTCCAGTTCCGACAAGCGCGCTCTTAATATTTCGAACAAGTTGCCGCTCAAAAACATTCCGGTTCTTTCCTTTCAAACCGATCTCGGCGTAATGGATTAAGATGTGATTGTATTTCATAGTTTTTATATTCTTCTCAGCCATCTCTGATGGCGTCTGATTTCAGAACCGGATCAGAGATCCGTGAGAAGATCCGTCCCTGGAAAAGCTGCAGCCCAACAGAACCAATATACTGGAAAGGTGTTAGTGTCTGGCGAGATATAAGCCCAGGCTTCTTCGGTTCCGTCATGTTCAACATAGACGATCTCTTTGGCCGAAAGCCGGGCATCAAAATTTCTTAAAACAAATTCAATCTGATTAGATTCATGATATTCCCAATATGGATCTTGAGTATAATCTCGATCATGTCCAGTGTTGCGACTCAAGACACTGCCGTATGAATACAGCTCTTTGAACTCACCAAAAGTCATTTCTTGAATTGGATATTGTTGAAGTTCGGTTCCGAGATGTTCTCCGGAAACACTCATGCCATGAAGTTGTGACCACAACGAATTAGTTTCGCGATCATACATGACTAAATTGTTGTCCAAGAGCAGACCAGAGGTTCCGAATTCAAGAATCTGATCCTCAACTGTTCGCTCGTAAGCAATCGCTGAGCGACACAAAGGACAATATGTAATCACCAAAGGAAGACCACTAATAGTCTCGTTCACAATTTCATGCCAAGACATAACAACGTACGGATAAAAATATGGTTGACCGTATACGTCAATCATAGCTCCTAACCCTTCATCACTCAGGTGAGTGTCTGCTGCAGCCACTGATTCATAATCAGCATTGGTTAACGCAGAAATTGCATCACGTTGCGAGCCACGGACAAGATATCCAGGTTCAATCAAATAATTCTGACCATCAACTTCGATCGGATCAGCCAACAAACTAGAAACACCAGCTCGAGCAGGTTCAGGCTCGAGCGTTGGTGACGTGTTTCGGTATTGGTATTCCCACCAGGCAAACGCACCTAGCAGAATCACCAACAGGATGATCGGGAAAAATTTGCGCATCTTAGTACTTACGTATCAATTCTAACATCGTTCGCACCCCAACACCAGTTGCACCGTACTGCCAGTAACCGTTAATTGGTTTCTCAGCAAAAGTTGGTCCACCAATATCAATAAAAGCCCAAGGAGTGTTCTGAACAAAAGCCTCAAGAAACAATGCTGCCTTAGTAGGCCCAGCGTCTCGACCACCTGAATTATTTATGTCAGCAATCTTTGATTTAAGCGTCTTTTTATATCTTTGATCTAATGGCATTTCCCACATGTCTTCTCCGGTTTTTTTTGAAGCCTCAAAAATTTTAGCAATTAAGTTTTTATCATTACCAAATACACCTGAATAGTGTTCGCCTAAAGCATAGATAATTGACATGGTTAACGTAGCCATACTAATGATGGCGTCTGGCTTTTGTCGAACCGCATAAGTTAGAGAGTCAGCCAAAGTTACTCGACCCTCAGCATCTGTATGAATAATCTCAATAGACTTACCGTCCATGGCAGTAACTACGTCACCAGGCCGGATTGCATTTCCTGAAACCATATTTTCACAAGCCCCAAAAATTCCATCAATTGCGATCTTTGGTTTCAACTCTTTCAGGACAGAAAAGATTCCGAGAACAGTAGCTGCCCCAGCCATATCAACTTTCATTGTTCCCAACACCGTCATCCCTTTATGAGATTTAATCTGCAATCCACCAGAATCAAAAGTTACAGCTTTTCCAACCAGAGAGATTTTCTTTTTGGCCCCTTCGGGGTGATATTTCAGATGTACCATGTATGGTTCTGCATGTGATCCTTGAGCAATACCGAGCAGAGCTCCGGCTTTCATGCGCTCCAACTGCTCCTGATTCATTACTTTGACTTTAATTGCACCCTTACTGTCCTTAGCAATAGCTCGAGCTGACTCAACCATGTCGATCGGTTTCAAATATTGTCCTGGAGTGTTAACTAGATCGCGAGCGTAGATAGCACCAGCGGCCATAACTTTGCCCAGCTCAATTCCCTGCTCTGCTTGTCGCGCCTGAGCCACAGTGTCGGTCACAATCACAAACTCCTCGAGCTTGATCCCATTCATCTTTTTAAATTTATCGAACTGGTACGCAGCCAACAACACACCTTCAGCCATGGCTTGTCCAAGATCACGTGCCCCCAGATCTTCAAATTCAATCCCATGCAACACAGAACATACACGTTTAACCCCGAGCTTCTTAATCGTTTCAAAAGCACGAGCAGCAGCATCACGGGCAGTCTCCAGTTTGAACTCTTCTTCCTGACCTAAGCCAACCAACAAAACACGCTTGGCCGGAACCTTGCTGTTAGTTCGCACCATTAAAACTTGATCAGCCTTAGCTTTAAAATGCTCCTCTTTAATCACGCTAGACAATAACCCCTCAAG
>CAYZPO010000089.1:0-2856 GCA_964480695.1 uncultured Gammaproteobacteria bacterium
AAAGGCGGATTTGCAAGAGCAATAAATTAGGCAAAGCGAGTGACCTTAAAAAGCCAGCTAACATCGGATTTGTCGATGTTTTTCGATACCGACGATTTCGCCGAGACCGTGAGTTATAACGGCGGAGATATTGAAGCCATTGTTGATCAGTGGGTGATTCATAACAAAGAGGAGGCCAAGCGTGATGCTAGGAAAGATAAATAAAAAATATTTAAATCAAAAAAATAATTAAATTAAGTTTTATGACTAAAACTAAGACACGGGTCAAGACAAAGGTCAAAGTCGCTGTCGCGGTTGCTGGAGCAGCAGCGATTGCTGCCGGAGTTTTTGCTTTTACCTTTGGCCGTCCCGAGATTTTTATCAAGACTTCACCTACCACCCCTGAAGCTGACATTGTAATTGGCGGCACCGAAGATGTTCATGTGGGTACGTTTGTTTTGCGTGCCAAAGGCGATGATTTTTTGGTTGATTCAATTGAGCTTGCCAATTGTTTAACCAGTTTACCAGATGTTGATGGTGATTGTGCTGACGCTAATGAAGTCAACGGGGTTGACGCTGTGATTGATGAGATCGAGATCAGGTATCTTGATATCAATGGGAATCAGGTTGAAGTACAACAAAATATTGGAGGTGGTGAAGCCATCTTTTACAATATGGGTATGTACTTACCGGCCGGGCAGGATATGGAGCTTGGTGTTTATGTCCACGTAAATAATGTGAATAATAATACACGGTTTTCTGGAGATTGGTTCCGGTTAAATATCAATACTACTGCAGGGACAGGGACTCTTCTGGCTACGAACCAGAACAATGGTGCTGTAGTTGATCAATCGGCAGTAAATCAATACGCCCTGGCTAAACCGATGCAGTTGCGTAATACCGAACCTACTATAAATCTAAACGCAGCCTCACCTTCTGGTGCAGCTATGCCAAGTTGGCATGAAGTTTTGCGTTTTGATGTTACAGCCGATTCTAACGACGATGTTGTCCTCGAAGAGTTTGTCTTTGTCTTAAACTCAACTGATGGAGCTGGCAGTGGTTGGAATCTGTGTGATAATGATGGCTTGAATAATGGTTTGAATCAGATCAACTTTTCTGTTTTTGATATGAATGATCTTGGTACGCCGTTGGACGTTTCTGCGGATTGGACCATGTTGGCCAGTGATTTAACTGTTTGTACTGAAGATACTGATGTTGCTCAATATTTGGTGCTGGATCTGAGTACACCTGATTGGGTCGCTGCCGGATCAACCACTACTTACTCAGTTTATATGGACACTTCAGGAGCCAGCGCAGCTCATGACGACTCAGTTCGAATGGATGTCCCTCAAGATAAAGATGTTATGAATAATGGTGGAGCAGATCCAGACGGAGCCTTGCTTTGGGGCGATGGATTTGTTAACGAGATTAACGCCTGGGCAATTGAGAATCTTCCGGTAGTAGGTGGAACTTTTGTTTACTAGTTAAGGTAAAAAGACAGGGTCTCTCGAGGCCCTGTCTTTTGTGATATAATGCTTCAGTATGAAGAAAAGGAAGAAGAATATGGTGAAAGCTAGAACCAAAACTAAGACTAGAGTAGCTATTGTCCTGACCGTTGGAGGTATTATTTTGGCAGCGGCTTTTGCTGGTGCTTTTGCTTTGGAACGACAGCCAGTAGAGCAAGGGTCTCGTAGTCTGGTTGATCGACAAACTCGTTTTCAATTAAGGGACTTCCCTTGGGTTTTTGGTTCTGATAATTTTGATGTCCTTATTTTTTCAATGAGTAATTTAGATAAGGGTTCAGACTTTGATCTGGCCCTAGACAATTTTATTCAAGTTCTGGACGACACTGAGAACTTAGAAGCTGAATATTGGGAACTTGATTCTGGGGATTTTGAAAGTGAATTTGGAGTAAGGGTTTCTGATTCACAGGATTATGATGAGATACAAGAAGTTCTTGAGCAAGTAAAAAATGATCGTGGGGTTGAATATTTTATCATTCTGGGTGGTCTTGATGTAATTCCTTTTGCAGTCCGTTTTGATGTGCCTGATCATCAAGGCGTCCTCTCTACAACAGTTAGGGGCGATACTTGGTATATTGATTTTGACGATGATTTAATCCCTGATGAAGATTTGGCTATTGGACGAATACCTGATTACGGGACTCAGAGTTCGGCTATAATTTCTTATTTAGAAACAGCAACAGATTTGCATCAACAAGGCGGTTTTACTTTAGAAGATCCAGCCTTTATCACTCTTTGCAATGGGGAGGATGATTGTTACGAGTCGCCTCCGTATTGTGCCTTCCCGAATGATTTTTGTTCTTGTAACGAAACGGATTTCTATCAACTATTATCTTCAAGTGATTTTATTTTGTTTACTGGACACGGTTCTCGAATCAGTTTAGTCACCACTGATCACGGTTGCTATATTTGGCAAACAAGCAAAATAGACGAAGTTGATTTTAGTACGCATCACCCTTTTATAAGCGGATATGGTCCTTGTCACTTTGGAGATCTGTTTTATGAAGCTGATCCAGGTACGCTTGCAGAAAGCCATGCGGTTGAATTTCTTAATGCTGGTGCGTCGATATTTTTTGCCAATGTCGATGCTAATGGTTCGATAGTTTGGCTAGATAATAATTTTCCTTTTAATGCTATGAGTAATGGTGAAACGGTTGGAAAGGCTTTTGTGGAATCAGTCAGACATGCTGTTCTTGTTGACGCCGGTTACGGATATCCCGCAGCCGCTTACTCAATAGTTAATCAACTGGTTATTTATGGAGATCCGACATTGTATTTAAGATCTGAGCCGGCTAATTACTCTTTACCCGATATTCCCGAGGATAATCAATGTTTAGTTGATTTTTAATTTATG
>CAYZPO010000090.1:0-2548 GCA_964480695.1 uncultured Gammaproteobacteria bacterium
TAAACGAGCTAGGCCGAGCGTCCTGAACAAAAAGTATGGCCGAGTCTTTGATAGGCCGGCCAACGATTAAGACGAGTTTTTTTGAGTTACTCGCTCAAGTATTTGTTCCACCGCCTGATTAAGAGTTGGTTCTAATTGATCTAATTCGGCTTGGGTGAATTGTCCTAGTACCCATTTATCAACTGGGAAGTCTTTGTGATCAGGTCGGCCAATGCCGATACGGACGCGATGGAAGGTCGAATTACTTAATTTATTTACGATCGACTCAATTCCGCGATGACCAGCTGAGCCGCCACCTTGCTTAATCCGCAAATCACCAAGTCCTAGATCAATATCATCGTGCACAACGTAAATGTTATCCAAAGTAGTCTTGCGCCAGAAACCACGAGCTCTAGCCACAGCATCACCAGAGCGGTTCATAAACGTCTGTGGTTTAACTAGGACAACCTTTTCGTTCCCGACACGAGTCTCAGCCACTTCTGCTTGCCAAGATTTTTTGTTCTTCCAAGTTACGTCTAATTTTTCAGCCAAGCGATCAATAACCAACCACCCAACGTTATGTCGCGTGTTCTCGTATTTTTTTCCAGGATTTCCTAAACCAACAATGAGTTTCATATTATTTTGCTGTTCGTACTCTCACTGTAACAGGCGTGCCAGTCAAGTCAAATTCTGAGCGGAGTTGGTTTTCCAAATAGCGCAGATAAGATTTATTCAACGACTCAACCCACTTGCCTTTGAGTGTAATCTGAAAACAAGGAGGAGCAATCTTGGTCTGTTTGATTCCCAGAATTTTAGGATGGGCTGTTCCTTTGCCACGCAATGGTTTTTGTTTACGTGTTGCTTTTAACAAGAATTCATCCAAGTCCTCTTGCGTAATTTCGGTGTAGCGGGCTTTTTGCACCTGGTCGATCAGATCAAAAACTTTTTTCACTCGCTGTCCGGTCAGGGCCGAAGTAAAGATCACTGGGGCCCAGGTAAAGAAGGGGAAGTCTTTGTGAAGCTTCAACGTAAATTCTTTCATGGTCTTAGTGTCTTTGTCCTCAATCAGGTCCCATTTGTTGGCTACAATGATCGTTCCAACTTTGGCATCAATGATTAATCCAGCCAAGGCCTTATCTTGCGAAGTCAGTTTTTTGGATACGTCGACCACGAACAAAGCCACGTCACTATCGCGTAGCACACCCAGACTTTTGCGTACACTAGCACTTTCTAGTTTATTCGACTTTTTCACTTTGGCCAGTTTGCGAATACCAGCTGTGTCAATCAAGATATAACGTTTGTCATCAATTTCAACTAAAGTGTCATTTGGTTCGCGAGTGGTATGAGCAATGTCAGAAACAATAAAGCGTTCTTCACCTAGAATCTTATTGATCAGTGATGATTTGCCCACGTTCGGCTTTCCGATCACAGCTACCCGTGTGTCAGTTGCTTCAACGATATCGATCGGAGATTTTTTGATTTTCTTTAACTCATCATAGATTTGGTCTAGCAGATCACCAGAACCAGTACCGCGAGCAGCAGAGATATGGAAAGGCTGAGGTAGTGGCCATTGCCATTCTTCAAGTTTGCCTCGAACCGCGTCGATTTTGTTTCCGACCACAAGCACTGGTTTTTTACTTTTGGTCAACTCGTCAGCCAGCTCTCGGTCTAAGGGCATTAGTCCGGCTTTCATGTCGACCATGAAAACGATCACGTCGGCTTCCTTCATGGCTATTCGAGCTTGCTTAGCAATACCAGCTTCAATCTCATCTTTAAAATCAACATCAAGTCCACCAGTGTCGATCAGGCGAATAACCTGCCCACGCCACAAACAGTCGGCCTCGTTGCGGTCTCGAGTTGTGCCCGGAATTTTGGAAACCAAAGCCGCCTGGCGTTCCACCAGGCGATTGAATAACGTTGATTTACCAACGTTAGCTCTTCCAATGATTGCGATCTTGGGAATCATATCAGCGCATTACTAGATCCGCACTAGCTTCTCCCAAAATGATTAAAAAGTCAATATCTTCTTCTGTAGTTTGTAAAAGAGGATTCTCCGGTTCAATCGTCATTTCTCGAGCTTCAACATCACCAGCAAAGATCCATCCGCCTTCTTCGGTATAAGTGTCGGCTTCAAGATATTCCTGGATCAAAGTCAATTCATCCGGGCGCTCACCATTGGTCAGATCATAAATGATAGTGTATTCATATTCTCGTTCCTGAGCGTTGCCGATAGATGTGATTTCAAAACCCTGACTTTGTAAAATCTGTGAAGTTTGAAAAGCATAGCCACCGATATTGGTTCCGTTCTGGATTTCCAGTTGAATCAGTTCAGATACCTCCTCTTCTTCAGGTTCGGGGTTTTCAGCAACGTAACTTCCGGTGCTTTCGTAAAAAATATTAGCCACGAGCCTACGGATCGGACCCCAATCATCATTATTTGGTAAGAGGACATAGGCACCGTTGATAAAATCATCAAAAAGATAACCACCAGGCGAGTTGTCCAGGACGTGAGTTTGGATTCCCTCAGGATCAACATCGCGGGCTAGAGTGGCTAGGCGCAGAATTTGCC
>CAYZPO010000091.1:0-2505 GCA_964480695.1 uncultured Gammaproteobacteria bacterium
ATTTTTCATTTCAGCGCATTTAAGGCTGATTTGAGGCGTTTTAGACTCTCTTCCTTGCCCAAAGCCCAGATCAGCTCAAACGGGCTAGGAGAGGCTTTTTGGCCGCTCAGGGCCACACGCGTGGGCCACAAAACATTGCCGTTTTGCAACCCCTTATCTTTAATATACCTTTTTAAGGCTTGTTCGACCAGTTCAACTGAATTCAACTCCCCTTCCCCAAGCCCCTCTAAAAACTCCGTTACTCCTTCAAGATTCTGAATTGCATCAGCCTGATCAGCTTTTTTCCAAACTATAACTGATGGATCTTCAAACTTGATCTCGCCAGTGTACATGTCAACCATATCCACAATCTCGTCGAGACGTGTCATCCGCTCTTGTTCAATCTGGACGGTTTTTTGTAACAACTCAGTATCTACTTTTTTGCCAGCTTTGTCAAGATACGGCCGACATAATTCGACCAACTCAGCAACATCTTTCTCACGAATATAATGTCCGTTCATCCAATTCAACTTATCGACATCAAAGACAGCACCAGAAGCGTTGACTTTAGATAAATCGAACAACTTAATCAGCTCGTCAAAACTATAAATTTCTTGGTCACCTTTAGGATTGTATCCAAGCAGTGCCATAAAATTTACTAAAGCCTCAGGCAAATAACCTTTAGCTAGATAATCTTCAGCAGCTACGTCACCTTGCCGCTTGGATAACTTAGATTTATCAGGATTCAAAACCATTGGTAAATGAGCAAATACTGGAAGATCCCAACCAAACATTTCATAAAGCATGACATGCTTAGGAGTTGAACTGATCCATTCCTCTGCCCGAATGATATGTGAGATCTGCATTAGATGATCATCAACAACCACAGCAAGATGGTACGTTGGAAAACCATCAGACTTCATCAAAACTTGATCGTCGATCTCAGAATTATCAATCGTTACCTTGCCACGAACCACGTCATCAAAAGTAGTCTTCCCTTCTGGAACTTTCATGCGCACAACATATGACTCTCCGGCATCAAGTTTTTTCTGAGCATCTTCCCCAGACAAATCACAGCAGTGTCGATCATACTTAGTTGGCATCTTAGCTAGCTGTTGTTGCTTACGCATTTCATCCAATCGCTCCTTGGTACAAAAACAACGATAAGCACTTCCCTGTTTCAACAACTGATCAACGTGTTTCTGATACAGTTCACTACGTTCAGACTGAACGTATGGACCAAGATCGCCTTTCTGTACAAGTTTATCGTCTTTAAGAAAAGCTCCTTCATCATGTTCAATCTTGAATGTCTGCAAGGTTCGAATCAGACTTTCAGTAGCACCTTCTACAAAACGTTCTCGATCTGTATCCTCGATTCGTAGAACCATCTCACCACCCTGATTTTTCGCAAACATATAAGCATAAAGTACGGTTCGAAGATTACCAAGATGCAAATATCCGGTTGGTGATGGGGCAAAACGAGTTCTGATTTTAGACATATTCTAGCTAATTACTTTGAGCTTATTCTACTCTTTATCACTAAATAAGGGAAGACGATAACTGCGGTCCAGATGCGCTTCCAGCGGCGGGGTTCGCGGAGTAAACGATAAAGCCATTCAAGGCCTAGACGTTGAAATGATTTCGGAGCCCGAACCTGTCTACCAGCCAGAAAGTCTAAGGCCCCACCAACTCCGATAGCGATCTTCACGCTTGGCAAGTATGGCAAGAAAGACTTAATCCATTTTTCCTGTTTTCCATGTCCAAGAGCCACGACCAAAACTGCAGGCTCGAAATTCTGGATATCTTGCATCACAGCTGGACTCATATTCCATTCTCCATCTTTGTAAAAAATCGCACCGCCAGGATTACTGGCTACAGGAAGATTCAAATACTGCTCCTGTAATTTTCCAGCAGCGATCTCACTGATCTGATCTTCTCCGCCTAGCAAAAACATTGGCCGATGTGCTTGAGAACAAAGTTCAGACAAAACACGAAGAAGAACATTTCCAGTGATACGTGGTGGTGCGGGCTGTCCAAGAAATTTCGCAGCGAACTGTAAGCCAACACCATCAGCGACTGCCAGATCAGCTTCGTTTACTATCTGACAAAACTCTTCATCAGACTGAGCCTTAACCACAAACTCGGGATTAGGTGTGACCACATAGTGTTGCTGATCGGATTCCAAATACGACCGTAACGCTTCGGTTACAGTCTTTTGGTCTAAATTAGTGATATTTACCCCTAAAATCTGGATCATAAAACAGTACAACCATTATACAAAAAACCACCCGGCAGGTCGAACCTGCCGGACGGCTTTTAATCTAATTACTCCATTACCTCAGCCACCTCTAACCACCAAACTGGAAGCTCTAAATCGTTCTCAACAACTCGCACTTCATTAATTCGTAGAGTTAACTGCCCCTCAGAATCTGGATCTATTGTATAACCAGGAATAATGTCGGTATTACTGATACAAATAAAACTTTCCCCTTCTTGTGGGTCTCCAGGGAGTTTTTCGGTTTCTGT